>NZ_JAHUTG010000014.1:0-124873 GCF_020889545.1 Rhodococcus sp. I2R | reverse complement strand
GTGGTCGATGGCGACCGGCGTCAATTTGACCTGGCTGGAGACGGGACAGGCTCCAGTGCCGTCCGATCCGGACGGTGATGGTGCCCCCAGTAGGACTCGAACCTACGACCTGCGGATTAAAAGTCCGTAGCTCTACCAACTGAGCTATAGGGGCGCGGATCGAAAGTGTAGTGGGTGCGCCCGCGCGACGGGCACACCCCCGTCGGTACGCGCGCGTACCAGTCAGATCGGCTCACCGTCCGAAGCTGCTGCAGCCCTCGGGTGCCGGTATTCCTGCGAGCCTGTCGTCGATCCATCGGTGCGACCCGGGCACGCCCGACAGGGCGACGATCACGTGTTCGCCCGCGTACAGCTCGAGCCTTACCTCGGCCCCGTTCGCGCACCATTCGTCGTACAGGCGTTCTGCGCCTTCTCGGGGAATCCAGAACTCGTGCTGGCCCTGGTAGATGAAGACGGGGGTCGTGGGCGCGAGATCCCCGCCCATTCGGGTGTGCCGGATGACTTCCTCGGCGATGGGCGTTCTGTCCACGTTCGGGACGTCGGAGAGGGCCTGAACCGGTATCGGGGCGACGACGCCGCCGGGGGCCAGGAGGGTCACGCACATGTCCTTGGCGAGCTGGGCGAGCCGTAGCCCATTGGCATTCATCAGTTGAAATATTTCTGGGTATTCGCGAGCAACTCCCGTCACGGCGGCCAGGAACAGCGTCGACGCCCCATTCGTGCCGTTCATGGAACTGAGCAGAATGCGATAGTCCACGGGGGGACCACCGATCGCGGTGCCGACTATGTTGACGTCCGGCGCGTAGGTGGGTGCCAACTGGGCGGCCCACCCGGACGCGATGGCGCCGCCGGAGTACCCGGTCATCGCGATCGGCGATTGTGCGGGTAGTCCGAGCTCTGGAAGTCCGACCATGGCCCGCAGCGCGTCCAGTACTGCATGGCCGGCCATCCTGCCGGCCGCGTACGCCTGGCGGGGGCCCTCGTGATCGGTGACGACGACGGCGTAGTTCTTGGCGAGAAACAGTTGTACTGCGGGGATTTCCTTGGCGAGGCCGCGCGGCAGCGTCCAGGACGGTGCGCACGTGTGGCCGAGTGAGTTGATGGCCATGTTGTAGGCGACGACCGGGCGGCTTCCTGCTCCCGCCCACGGTGCTGTCGGAACGATGACGGTGGTGGCAGCGGCGACCGGTCGGTTCTTGGAATCGGTGGTTCGATACAGGATCTGGGTCGAGTGCACCGGGGTGATCAGCGGTCCGACGGTCACGTTTCTGGTGTTCAGAACAGTTCCCGGAGGCAGTGACTCGTAACCGGGCGGCGGATCGAACCAGGGCTCGCCCAGTGGGGTGGCGGCGGCGAGTGCCGGATCCTGGCTGGGGTCGAGGAAGTCGCCGAGCGGGTCGGCAAGGGCAGCGCCCGAGTGGAACAGCGTCACAGTTGACGCTACGACGGTTGCCAGAATGATCGCCACCGAACGAACGGCGAGTCTCCGTAGAGCCATGCTCACACCTGAATTCGTAGTCATGAACGCACGCCTGTGATCTAAGTCACTTTAGATCCCCGCTGTCCGCGTGGCGTGATCCGTTCCATGTCGAGCCGCAACCGTTATACGAACCCTGTCCGAGAATTAGTTCGGGGCACCGTGATCCACCGAATGCGATTCGTAATCGACTGTGCTGCTGGGGGATTCGAACTCCCCGACACGGAACAATCCTTTTGCCCGGTATCGAGTGGCAAAAGCGTTGTGGCGCAGCTACGCAGGGGGTGGCCGCCTGTGCGCGAGCGAGGCCGTTCGCGGTGGGTTGGAGTGTCGCGAGTTGGGTGTGCGGTGGAGGGTCTGCAGTGGGGTGTGGCAACGCGCTGCGCGGGCGCATCGAGCCGTCTGGCGTGCGGGGTGTGATGTGTCTTTCATCTCGAAACGGCACGACCGTTCCTTTGGCGATTTACAGTCGATTCGATTTGTAAACCAAGTTTTGCCTGTTTCACGGTCTGGAGGTCGCGCGGGAAGGGGGCGACCCGAAACATGTTTGTGGCTCGAGTGCGCACCCCCTGCAGCGCACTCGAGCCGGTTGCATCATACCACTCGGATTGTTTGTTCCAGTCCGCGGAACTTGTACCGGTAACCGTTTTCACTGCAAATTCCAAGGAAGTGGTCGGTCTTTCTGTGGTGTGGTGACGTACGCTCGAATAGCGATACTGCCTGCTGATAGATGCAGGTAGCTGGGTTCGGAGGCATCAAAGCAATGGCACAACAAGAGCGCGCTCGGCGAACCCGAGCAGCAATCGTGGAGGCCGCAGCGGCGGAATTCTCGCGCCGCGGATATGCGGCCGCATCGGTGAACACCATCCTCGAGGGGTCCAACGCCACAAAGGGGGCGATGTACTTCCATTTCCAGTCGAAAGAGGATCTGGCCCGAGCGGTGCTCAGTGCTGCCCTCGACGAGTATGTCGTGATCACAGAACGATGGAATGCATCGACGCTGCATCCGTTCGCTGTGATTCGAGGCATCATCAGCGACATCGCTGGCGGATTCCAGAACAATGTGATCGTGCGGGCCGAGTTTCGGCTCATCGTCGAACCGGAGTTCTACAGCGAGGTTCAGTCCGGTGGTGGTCGCGTGTGGGGTTCGGCAGGCTACGAGCTCGCCCGGCGTGCAGAGGAGATGGGCGACCTGCGGCCCGAGTTCGGCGCCGCGAAGTTCATCAGGGTGCTGGCGGCCTCACTGGCGGGTCAGCGATACATGGCGGACCTCGTTTCGGACAGTCGTGATCTGCGGGTCATGTTCGAGGAGTCCCTCGAGGTCGTGCTGTATGCGATGGCCAGTGAGCGGTGGCTCGAAGAGTGGAAGGTCACCGGGTGGGAGAAAAGCGACTCCGAGATCGCCGAAAGTGCATCTGACCTGCCGGTTTGAGTTTTTCCAGAAAAGTGTCCTAAGCTATGCGAGCTCCCAACGGAATGCCGTTGAGGGTAACGCCGGAGCGATTCGGCGGGCCCCCTTCGTCTAGCGGCCTAGGACGCCGCCCTTTCAAGGCGGTAGCGCGGGTTCGAATCCCGTAGGGGGTACGTAGGACACGGTCGGAATTGACAATCCGGCTGGCAGTACAGCAGTCTCTTGCAGGCTGGCGCGGTTCGATGCGGGACGAAGTCCTGCTAGAGTTCGCGGCGGCACTTTCCTCCGGGAAAAGTTACACAGCAAGGCCCTGTGGCGCAGTTGGTTAGCGCGCCGCCCTGTCACGGCGGAGGTCGCGGGTTCGAGTCCCGTCAGGGTCGCAACATCGGTTTCAGCCGACGAGCGCACAATCTTCAAATTTCACAGTATTCAAAATTGACAGTCGGCATTGTCACCGGTGCCGCCCGGCCAGGTAGCTCAGTTGGTACGAGCGTCCGCCTGAAAAGCGGAAGGTCGCCGGTTCGATCCCGGCCCTGGCCACCATTTTGTTTCTCGCGGGGTGCGCCCTCACAGATGCGGCACCCCGGTTCTTCCATCCGATCGCTAGGCTGTCCTGGTGGACGTGATCGATGAGGCCCAGCAAGACCTGGCCGGTGGAAACCTGACACGAGCCCGGGACCGGTTGCTTGCCGCCCTTCGGACGAATCCTGCGTCCCAACCCGTACTCGATCTGCTCGCCTACACCTACCTGCTCATGGGGGACCGCGCCTCTGCCGGTGCGGCCTGGTTTCTCACTGCCAAGGCCGACGACGACCCGACGGCCTCAGCCGCGTTCCAAGCGCTGGAAGCGACACATCGGTCCCCGATCGCACTCGCGCGTGCTCTGCCGATCAACGCACCGTCCGAGTACTACCCACACCGCGCCCGCGCGCGATTGGAGCGGTTGACGACGGCAGTGCGCGCAAACGGACAGGACTGGGTGCCGCCGCGCGACACCGTTTACTTCGACGACGTCGGCGTCGATGCCGACGACTTCGTCGACGACGACTTCCCGAGTCCCGACGAGAGGCGAGGCGGACGGCCTCTGCAGCAGCGGGTTGTGGCCTCGCTGATCATCCTGGCGATCGTCGCCACCTCGGCCTCGGTAGTGCTGGCACTGGTGTTTTCCTAGGGCCGGTGCTTGCGACGGCCGATCACGACGGGCGTAACGTTGTCGAGCGACCATCCGCACTCAGTGGCAAGGGCATCATCATCGATTCCATCCGACGTGACGACAGCTTCCGCGACGCCAACTACGCCGTGAATCTCGCACAGGCACGACTGTTCGCTGCTGGTCTCGCAGAACACATCGAGAAGTGCTCGACCTCCATCGAGCGGGCTCAGACCCGGGCGTTCCGTGCGCGAGCGGACAAGGCGACGGCGCGCGCCCGGGAACTGGAGGGGGAAGCTGCGGCTCTCCGCTCGGAGCTCTACGAGATGTATCGACAGATCGACCGCATGACCGAGCGCTTTCCGGAATTACGCGGAGACAGGGTTTTCCGAGACTGACGTGGCCCCGAGCTGTTGCGGGCTGAGCACAGCGCCCCACTGTTCGAGTGCGATCCGGCGGGTGAACGGGTCTCGGCCGTCCTTGCCTTCGGCGAGGGTGATCACGGTGCGGGAAAGCTCGAACAGGCTGATGCGATTGTCACGGGCAGTGGCGAACAACTGGTTCACCGCCTCCGTCACGCTGGTGCCGCACCGTCCGACCAGAACGCCGGTAGCGATATCGACGTCGGTCCGTGATGCGGTTCCGCGAGCCACCGTCGTATCGGCGCTTCTGTCTGTCATGAACTACCTCGTCGGCTCGTGTGGGCGGTGACAGTACCGAGCCGGACATCAGGCGCGGGAGCGCCCACTCTGCCACACGGTCACGACCGAAAGGTTGCGCAGGGACTACGAATCGGTGGGTCGCGCGCGAACGTGCATCCGTTCGCCCTGGGGCCCGAAAAGGCTGAGGACTTCGACGGGCCGATCGTCCATGGCGCCGAACCAGTGCGGTACACGGGTGTCGAACTCGGCGGCTTCGCCTGGCTTCATGACGATATCGTGTTCGCCCAGTACCAGGCGCAATGTGCCGTTGAGGACGTAGAGCCACTCGTAACCCTCGTGCACGCGCGGTTTCGGCTCCCGCCGCCCCGGATCGACGATCATCTTGTACGCCTGCATTCCACCCGGTCGGCGCGTCAGCGGAAGGATCGTGACGTGTTCTCGGCGAACCGGGGTGGATTTGACCCGGGGATCCTCGACGGCAGGCGCGCTGACGAGTTCGTCCAATGGGATCTGATGTGCACGTGCGATGGGCAGTAGCAGTTCGAGACTCGGTTTGCGGTCGCCGGACTCGAGCCGAGACAACGTCGAGACGGAAATGCCGGTGGTATCGGCAAGAGCGGCCAGAGTTGTTCCGCGTTCGGTGCGCACCGCGCGCAGCCTCGGGCCGACCGCGGCGACCACCTCGTCGATGTCCTCGCCGGGCTTCGTCATGTACCTATTGCAGTTTTGGCAACGTAGTTTGTCAAGTTGTGTGCCGCCCGATCCTGTCCGTCGTGATTTGGACGAAATCCGATACCAGCGCCTCGCCGGCACCCATACTCGTACCGTGACCAGGAAAGACCGGTGACCAGCAAGACCGCATCCACGCGCGTACGTGTCCATCACTCGCGTGTCCTTCGAGATGTCTACGGCAGTACCAGTGCCGAGGCATTCATGATCATTGCCGTTGTGACCATTCTGGTCACCCGCACCTATCTCGAAATAACTCACTTCCCGCAGGTGGGCGGCGAGACTCTGCACATCGCCCACGCGCTCTACGGCGGCGCGTTGATGATGCTTGCACTCCTCCTGGGTTGGATGTTTCTCGGATTCGGAGTGCGGGCCGTTGCTGTGATGCTCGGTGGCATCGGGTTCGGGTTGTTTCTCGACGAAGTGGGCAAGTTCGTCACCAAGGACAACGACTATTTCTACGGTCCGTCCTCGGAGATCATGTACGTCCTGGTGGTGATCGTTCTGGTCGCCAACCGTGTCGTCCGCGATGTGCGACGGCCATCGCACGAGGAGACGTTGGCCAACGCAGCTGCCATCGCGGCGCAGGGCATCACGCGTGGTCTGCCCGAACATCGTCGCGCCTGGGCTTTGCGCATGGTGGACCGCGCCGAGGCCGAGGGCGCCGAGCCCGAGACCGTTGCCGGTCTGCGGTTGCTGCTCGGGAACTGCAAGCCAGGTAGCTCGCGGCTCTACGACGCCCGGCAGTTTGCGCCGAGGCTGATCCCCGGGTTCTTCAAAAGCCCCCGGTGGATTCCTGTGGTTGCCTGGGCGCTGACGGTGGCGGCGTTCATCGGTGTCGTGTTCGGCGTGGTCGAGTTGGTCTTGGGCAACCTGCATCTGGAATCGACGGATACGACCATCGACGTGGACGAGATGGGTATCGCGAGCGGAATCATGTTTTTGACCTCGACGCTGACGTTCGTGTTGGCGTTTCCGGCGGCCCTTCGTTTGCGGAACGGGAAGCTGTGGCCGCTGCGCACGCTTCGCATCGCGGCGCTGATCTTCACCATGCTGGGCGCGCTGGTCGATTTTGCGCAGGAAGGCTTTTACGCGTTGATCGGTGTCGCACTCGGATTGTTCGCCATGGCGGTGCTCTCGCACCGTATTGCGGTGCGTACCAGCGAGATCGCGGAGGACAGCGCCGCCCGCGGTGACGTTCTGTCTATGCCCGAGTAGGTAGTTCGAGCTTACGGTTGCTGACGAACGTGCGCTCGCGGCCGGTGAACGGATCTCGGAACGAAATCGACCGCGCGAGCAGGCGAAGTGGATTCGAGTAGTCGTCGCCGGCAACGTCGTAGAAGTCTGGGTAGAAGTTGTCTCCCATGATGGGTATCCCCAGAGAATTCATGTGCAGACGAAGTTGATGCGTGCGTCCGGTTTTCGGGTGCAACGTGTACATGCCGTGTCGGCCGTCGTGCTCGGACAGCTCCAGGAAGGTCTCCGCGTTCGGTTCGCCCGGAACTTCCTCGGCCCGAAGGACGCCGCGTTCCTTGATCATCCGGCTGCGGACCGTTCGAGGAAATTCGAGATCGGGGTCGTAGCGTGCGACGGCGTCGTAGATCTTGGTGACAGCCCGCTCGGCGAAAAGCTCCTGATAGGCGCGTCGGACGTCGGGACGGACGGTGAAGACGAGCACCCCGGCAGTCAGTCGATCGAGTCGGTGCGCGGGACTGAGCTCGGGCAGATCGAACCGCCGGCGCAACAGGACCAGCGCCGAGCGGGCGATATAGGCCCCGCGCGGCATCGTCGCGAGGAAATGTGGCTTGTCGATCACCAGTATGTTCTCGTCGTGGTGCACGATCTCTATCGGAAACGGCACCACCGGCTCGACGGGCGGATCGCGGTAGAGATAGATGTCGCTGCGCGGCACCAACGGTGAATTCTCCGTCAGAGCTTGCCCATCGGCGTCGACGACCTCTCGCGCATTCAGCTTGTATCTCAGGCGCGACTCGTCCTGCGGGAATCTGGCGACGAGGTACTCGAGCACCGTGCCGAACGGCGAGTACTCGGGCATTCGGATACGGGTCGGACCGAGGCCATCGCGCACGGGGAGGGGGACGCGTCGGGCCATGAACTGCACTGTATCGGCCTCGTGCATGGACGCGCGAAAAGTGTGGATGGTTGCCGTAGGCGGCAACCATCCACACATGTCGCGGAGCGTCGTCAGATCGAGACGATCATCTTCCCGGTGTTCTCACCGCGGAGCAGCCCGATGAACGCCTTCGGAGCATTCTCCAGACCGTCGACGACGGTCTCGTCCCACTCGACGACACCGTCGGCGAGCCATTGGGCCATCTTTTCGCCGAACTCTCCGGCGAGGTGGTTGTAGGACCCGACGATGAAGCCCTTCAACGTGAGCTCCTGGCCGATCGCCAGGGCCAAGTTGCGCGGGCCCGGTGTCGGTTCGGTGGCGTTGTACTGAGAGATCGCACCGCACAGCGCGAATCGCGCATACTTGTTGGCGCTCCCGATCGCAGCTTCGAGGTGTTCGCCGCCGACGTTGTCGAAGTACACATCGATGCCGTCCGGTGCGGCCTCTGCCAACTGCTTGCGTACCGGTCCGTCGTGATAGTCGAAGGCTGCGTCGAATCCGAGTTCGCGCAACCGCTTCACCTTCGCCGGCGAACCGGCGCTGCCGATGACGCGAGAAGCGCCGAGCGCCTTGGCGATCTGGCCGACGAGTGAGCCCACCGCACCGGCGGCGCCGGAGACGAAGACGGTGTCACCCTCCTTGAACTGCGCGACGGAAGTCAGTCCGGCATAGGCTGTGAGGCCGGTCATTCCGAGAGCGCCAAGGTAAGCGGAGGCCTTGGCCTTGCTCAGGTCGACCTTTCGTGCCGACTTGGCGGGCAGGATCGCGAGATCCCGCCAACCCTTACCGTGTGACACTGCGTCGCCGACGGCAAATGCGTCCGAACGTGATTCGACGACCTCGCCGACCGCGCCGCCATCGAGCGGTGCGTCGAGTGCGAACGGAGGAACATACGACTTGACGTCGTTCATCCTTCCGCGCATGTACGGATCGACGGACATGACGGTGTTGCGAACGAGAATTTGACCGTCCTCGAGCGGCGGGAGCTCGGTGACGACGGTACGGAAGTTGTCCGAAACGGGTTCACCGGTGGGACGGGAGGCAAGGTGAATTTCTGTGGCTTTCATGTGCATTCCCATTTCAGTCGTCTGTGACGGTTACTGTGACGTCGATGTTTCCGCGCGTCGCATTGGAGTACGGGCAGACCTGGTGGGCCTTGTCCGCGAGGGCCTGGGCTTCGTCGTGTCCGAGCTTGGGGAGCGTCACCTCGAGTGTCACTTCGAGCGCGAATCCGCCCGCGTCGTTGGGGCCGATGCCGACTCGGGCGCCGACGGAGGAATCGGTGATGTCGGCCTTGTTCTGGCGGGCGACCATCTGCAACGCCGAGTGGAAGCAGGCAGCGTAGCCGGCAGCGAACAGTTGCTCGGGGTTGGTGCCCTGCCCGCTGCCGCCCATCGCCTCGGGGATGGCGAGATCGAAGTCGAGTCGGCCGTCCGAACTGCGTGTTCTTCCGTTGCGGCCTTCGCCGGTTGCCAGAGCTTCGGCTGTGTACACAGTCTTCATGAGGGGTTGCCTTCCGTTGTACCGGGGTCGGTTGTGTGAACTGCGGTGCTGTGAAGCGCGGTGGTCAGCGCGACCAACGCGTCGCGGAGTTTTTCCAGATCTGCGACAGCCATGCCGGTATTGCCGGCCAGCTGCCTGGGAATGTCCAGCGCCTGCTGACGCAACGCGCTTCCGGCGTCGGTCAGGTGAATCTCGACGCGGCGCTCGTCGGTGACGAGGCGTCGCCGCTCGATGAAGCCCAGTCGCTCGAGTCGTTTGAGCAGAGGCGAGAGCGTGCCTGTGTCGAGATCGAGTGCGGCACCGATCTCGCGGACACCGCGGCCGTCCTTCTCCCACAGGACCAGCAGAACCAGGTACTGCGGGTACGTGATGCCGAGGCGTTCGAGCATCGGGCGATACACCGCGGTGGTAGCCCGCGATGCGGAGTACAACGCGAAGCACACCTGGCGATCGAGCGCGAGTTCGTTGGTCACGCCAACAACGGTAGTGCACGGTTAAGTTGTGCGCAACCTTTATGTGGATGCCAGCGCCTCAGCGCCTCAGCGCGTCAGGGTTTCGGTGAGTGTTTCGAGCACGATGGTGGCTGCGGTGGGACCTGCGTTGAGATACCACGGGTCGTCCTCGACCGACACGACGTGCTCCGCTGTCGACGCGCTCATTCCGGTCCAGAGCGGATTGGAGGTGAACGTCTGTGCCTTGGAGCCTGGGCCGGTGTCCTGGCTGCCGACGAAGACCCAGTCGGCATCGGCGAGCTGGATCTGCTCCTCGCTGAAGTCCTGGCTGGTCTTGTCGAACTGCTGACTCGCTGGGCGGGCCAGGCGTGCGTCCCAGGCGATGAACCCGGCGAAGGATGCCGTGCCGAATACCCGGGCGCGGTCCGCGTTGAAGCGCACGAACGAGACGGTCGGCGCATCGGCGCCCAGTTTGCCGCCGAGATCGGTTGCTCGGGAGGCAAATTCGTCGAGGAAGGTCTGCGCTTGCGTGCTTCGTCCGACGGCATCTGCCAGGAGCAGGAAGTCTTGCTTCCAGTTCACGCCGGTGCCCTCGGTGAGCACTGTGGGGGCGATCGCCGACAGCGTCGGGTAAAGCTCCTCCGATCCAGCCTCGTTGGCGAGGATCAGATCCGGCTCGAGCGCTGCGATTGCCTCGAGGTTGGGCGACTGGCGAACTCCGACATCGACGAAATCGACCATGCGGTCGACGTATTCCGGAAACTCGCGCTCGAGATACTCCGGAACGAGGCCCGCGCCGTCTCCATACGCGACGCCGACAGGCACGACGCCCAGGGTGAGCGCCGCATCGAGTTGGCCGGTTGCGATCACGACTACGCGCTCAGGCTCGGCCGGGATGTCGGTGGATCCACCGAAATGACCTACTGTGCGCGGGAATACGCCGTCGTCGACACCGGGCGAGCCCATGCCGTCGGGCATGCCCGACGGGCCGGGTGCGTCCGTGGTCGGCTCGCTCGCGCTCGCGCTCGCTGTTGTGGTTACGGGTTCGGTGGTCTCGATGTCGCCGGATCCGCAGGCGCCGACGAGGGCTACCGCCATGGTGATGGACAGTACGAGTGGTAGTCGTTTCACAGGTCCTCTTCTGATGGTGTTGGAGTGAGGTAACGCTATCCTGATCTGACTCCTCTAGTGAATTTCAGCGTCGCGGGGTTAGGACGGCGGAACCACCCGCGCACCGGCGCCGAATGGGCCGGTGTTAGCCTTCTGCCCATGCAGCGCGGATATTTTTGGTTTAGCAGGCCGGCCCCGGGTGGGTCAGCCAGCGACGCCATGCGCTGAAGCCCCCACCCCACGAGCCGGATGCAGACCGGCTCGAAGCGCGCGTGGAGCTCACCGAGAGCCGGTCTGGGAAAGTAGAAGATCCCATGACAATCGAGATCAACCCGACCGATACCGCACTGGACGACCAGCGCACCATCAGCATCAGCCCCCTCGTCGCCCCGTCTCTGCTGCGCCGCGAGCACGCCGCGGACGACGCCGTGTCGGCGACCGTGCGGCGCGGCCGCGACGGTGTCGTCGACATCCTCGACGGGCGTGACGACCGACTGATCGTCATCGTCGGGCCGTGCTCGGTGCACGACACTGCTGCCGCGATGGACTACGCCCGCAGGCTCGCGGTGAAGGCGACCGAACTAGGTGACCGGCTGCACATCGTCATGCGCGTCTACTTCGAGAAGCCGCGCACGACGCTGGGCTGGAAGGGTCTGATCAACGACCCGCATCTCGACGGCTCGTTCGATATCAACTCGGGACTGCGCGTGGGGCGCCAGCTTCTGGTCGACATCTCTGCGCTGGGCCTGCCGGTGGGATGCGAGTTCCTCGATCCGATCACTCCGCAGTACATCGCCGACCTCGTCAGCTACGGCGCCATCGGTGCACGTACCGCGGCCAGTCAGGTGCACCGTCAACTCTGCAGCGCACTGTCGATGCCCGTCGGTATCAAGAACTCGACCGAGGGCGATGTTCAGGTAGCGGTCGATGGAACGCGGGCGGCGGCGTCGAGCCACGTTTTCCCGGGAACCGATCTCGACGGCCAGGCCGCGTTGATCCGCACCACCGGAAACCCCGACTGTCACGTCATCCTCCGCGGCGGCACCGACGGACCGAACTACGACGCGGCGTCCGTCGCCGATACCGTTGCGCGCCTGCGCAAGAGCAATCTGCCCGAGCGCCTCGTGATCGATGCGAGCCACGGCAACAGCCGCAAGGATCACAACAAGCAGGTCGACGTCGTGACCGATGTCGCGCGTCGTCTCGCCGAGGGTGAGGCGGGTATCAGCGGCGTCATGTTGGAGAGCTTCATCGAGGCGGGGCGTCAGGATCTGACCCTCGGCCACAAGGACGAGCTGACGTACGGTCAGTCGATCACCGATGCGTGCCTCGACTGGGAGACCACGGCGACCCAGCTGGACACTCTCGCCGACGCCGTCGCTCGCCGCCGCGAGCAGCGGCAGGGTTAACGCACGCCGCGCGGCCGGAACTGCACGCTCACGCGTGGGCCGGTCGCGCGGGTGCTCTTGGGGACGGCGTGTTCCCATGTCCGTTGGCACGAGCCACCCATGACGATGAGGTCTCCGTGTCCCAGTGTGAATTTCAGTGACGCCCCGCCGCCGCGTGGTCTGAGCATCAACTGCCGGGTGGCGCCGAGTGACAGGATCGCGACCATCGTGTCCTCGACGGCGCTGCGGCCGATGTTGTCGCCGTGCCATGCCACGCTGTCGGACCCGTCGCGGTAGTAGCACAGGCCTGCGGTGGCGAACTCCTCACCGAGTTCACCTCGGTAGTGCGCATCCAGCGCGCTTTTCGCATCGACGAGGGCCGGGTCGGGCCACCGTTCGCCACTCGAGTAGAAGCGGACCAGGCGCGGAACGTCGACGACGCGGTCGTACATCTGGCGCCGTTCTGCGCGCCAGTCGACACCGTCGACGAGTCGGTCGAAGAGGTCGACCTGGCTCGCCCAGCCCGGTCGCACGTCGACCCATGCGCCGCGGCTCAGCATGCGCCGAGTGACCGAGGACCCGAGTTGGCCGAAGGATGCCTCTGCATCGGTGAACAGCGAACCCTGCAGTTCCACGCTCATGCAGACCACAGTAGCGCTATTCGAACATACGTTCCAGCCTTTTCGACTTGCTGTCGTAGCCCTGCCCTATCGTGGGTGCATGGGACTTCAGGTGCAGGTGGTAGTCGACAGCAGAAACCCGCATGAGCAGGCCAAATGGTGGGCTGCCGCCCTCGGATGGCAAGTCGAGCCGTCCGACGGCGAGTTCATTGCCGGCCTTGTTGCTGCCGGCCATGCCCGCGAGGAGGACACATTGATGTTCGACGGGCAGCTGGTGTGGAGGATCGGCGCCGCAATCATCGACCCGGACAAACCCGACAGCCCGCGTGTTCTCTTTCAGTCGGTGCCCGAGGAGAAATCCGTCAAAAATCGTATGCACTTCGACATTCGGGCCGGTGAAGACCGTGAGTCGGTGGCTCAGAATCTCGTCGGGGCAGGGGCTTCGATCCTCCACCGTGGGCAGCTGGGGCCCAGCGTCTGGATCACCATGGCAGACCCGGAGGGCAACGAGTTCTGCGTGGGCTAGCGATACGCACCGGGGGTTTGCCCGGTCCATCGCTTGAACGCTCGTCTGAACGAGGACGGTTCCGAGAAGCCGAGCCTGCCGGAGATGTCGTCGACCGAGTCGCCGCGGCTCAGGCCCGAGATCGCTGCATCGCGCAGCACCTCCTCGCGAATCTGATTGACCGAGGTGCCTTCCTGGCGAAGAAGTCTGCGTAGGTGCGCCGCGCTCACAGACAGCATGTCGGCGATGTCGTCGGTCGCCGGGTTTCGGCCCTGTAGCCCGAGTTCGAGTGCCCGCCGAACCTGCGAGGAGGCTGTGCTGTCGTAGTCGCGGGCGGTGAAGAGGAGGTTGGGTGACTCGCGGAGGTAGTCCGCGAGGGACTCCTCGGTCTGCACGATCGGGGCGCGCATCGCGGAATTGTCGAATTCGAGCACCGCAGCGGGAGCGCCGAACGTGACGTGTGCGCCGAACATTCGGTCGTACAGCTTTCCGGTTGCCGGGTCGGCCATGTCGTAGGGGAGCTCCACAGAGTGGAGCTTCACCCGTCCGCCGATCAGCCAAGCGGCAAAACGGTGCACCAGGACCATGCGGAAGTCGGTGAGCAGTTGTCCGGCGATGACGCGGGCACTCTCGGGGAGGTGGCTGTTGTCGGCGGGCGGGATCGTCAGCCGTGTTGCGGTCTCACCGCGGGTGATCAGCATCGGCGGCATACCCGAGAGAACTCGCGTGGTTTCCGACATCCGTTCCATTGCCGCTGCCAGGTCGGGTGAGTGGATCAGCGTCAGGCAGATCACTCGAAAGCTGCCGCGACGCATGGGTGTCGACGCCAGGCCGAAGAGTTCGTCGTCGGTGAGCTGCCACGTAGCCTGGGTGAACAACGTCACCTGTTCTGCGGTGAGCCGAGAATGGGGGTCCCGTAGTGTGCGCGGGCCGATTCCGGCGACCGACAGTGGATAGGACAGGTCGACGCCACCGCTCGCGGCAAGCGAGACAGCTTTGACGACGAAGTCGGCGGGAATGGTCCGTGGGGTCATCGTCGGCTCAAAGTTCGAGCAGCCGCTCGGCTGCCTCGTCGAGCACATCGTCCTTTTTGCAGAACGCGAAGCGCACCAGCGTCTTCCATGGCTCGGGCTGGTCCACGAAGGCAGTAACGGGCACAGCTGCGACACCGATGCGAGCGGGAAGCGACCGGCAGAAGGCGACGGCGTCGGTCTCGCCGAGTGGGGCCACGTCGGCGCATACGAAATAGGTTCCCGCGCTTGCCTTCACCGTCAAACCGGCCTTCGTGAGCGAGGTCGAGAGGCGGTCCCGTTTGCGTTGTAGCCCGCGGCGGAGCTCGGCGACCCATTGATCCTCGTGCTCGAGGGCGTGCGCGACAGCGGGTTGAAACGGGGTGCCGCCGACGAACGTCATGAACTGCTTTGCCGAGCGCACCGCGTCGATGAGATTCGCCGGGCCCAGAGCCCATCCGGTCTTCCAGCCGGTTGCGTTGAAGGTTTTCGCCGCGCTGGAGACGGTGACAGTGCGCTCGAACATGCCGGGGAGCGTCGCGAGCGGTACATGGACAGGAGTGGAGCCTGCGGAATGACCAGAAGATGCAGGAGTGGAGCCTGCGGAATGACCAGAAGATGCGGGAGTGGAGCCTGCGGAATGACCAGAGGATGGCCCGTCGAAGACCAAGCGTTCGTACACCTCGTCGGTGAGTACCAGAAGGTTGTGTTTGCAAGCGATTTCGGCGATACGGGTGAGTTCGGCGCGGGTGAAGACGGTTCCTGTCGGGTTGTGTGGTGAGTTGACGATCAGCAGTGTGGTGTCGGGGCCGATGGCGCGTTCGAGTGCATCGAGATCGACGGCGTAACCCGATCCGTCCGCCACGAGGGGGACTGTCCTGCGTCGGGCACCGGCGAGTGCGATCGCTGCCGCGTACGAGTCGTAATACGGTTCGATCAGCAGTACTTCGTCACCTGCCTCGACGAGCCCGAGTATCGCGGCCGCGATGCCTTCGGTTGCGCCCACGGTGACCAGAATTTCGGTTGCGGGGTCGTACTGGATGTTCGATCGACGGGCGCGGTCGGCGGCGATGGCATTGCGCAGCACCGGCATGCCGGCTCCGGGCGCGTACTGATTGAGGCCTGC
This sequence comes from Rhodococcus sp. I2R, assembly GCF_020889545.1. Taxonomy (NCBI): domain Bacteria; kingdom Bacillati; phylum Actinomycetota; class Actinomycetes; order Mycobacteriales; family Nocardiaceae; genus Rhodococcus; species Rhodococcus sp. I2R. Next base: position 109,596 of record NZ_JAHUTG010000014.1, on the reverse strand, counting down.
TGCGATAGCGTCCTGCGCCGCGGCGAGCATGGACGCGGGGCCGTCGGTGTCGGGGAACCCCTGTCCGAGGTTGACTGCACCCGTTGCGACGGCCAGTGCGGTCATCTCGGCGAAAACGGTCGATCCGAAGGGACGGAGACGTTCGACGGTTCGGTTGGGCAGCTCCGCGGACATTATTGCAGCGTAGCTGGTGTCACATTCTGGGCGTCCGCCTCGTCCGAGTGGTATCCGCTACTGCCCACAGCCGAGGAGAACACCATGTCGCGTATACCTTCAGTCGCCCCGCAGGATGCATCGTTCCTGGTTCGGATGGCGTATCGGGCCGCTGCCAGGAGGCTCGGAGCGGTGCCGGAACCGTTTGCGGTGACGGCCCACCATTCCCGATTGTTCTTCGTTTCGCTCACTCACGAACTGGCGGTGGAGAAGGCGTCGACCTCGCTGCCCGCGAGCGTGCGTGAACTTGCCGTGTATCGAGTTGCGTGGGTGCTGGGCTGCCAGTGGTGCGTCGATTTCGGGACGATGCTGCAGCGCCTGGACGGACTCGATGTCGATCGTCTGCGGGAGATTGGCAGCTACGAGACCTCGCCCCGATACAGCGAGGACGAGCGTGCGGCCATCGCTTACGCGGACGCGATGACTGCCACTCCGGTGGAGGTGACGGATGCGCAGGTTGTCGATCTGGAGCGCAGGTTCGGCCGTGCAGGTGTTGTGGAGTTGAGCTATCAGATCGGACTGGAGAACATGCGAGCCCGAGTCAATTCTGCTCTCGGCGTTGCCGAACAGGGGTTCAGCTCGGGGGAGTCGTGCCGGGTGCCGTGGGAGCGGTGAGTGCCGAATCGACGCCGTGGAGCTTTTCAGGGTTCGCGAAGTCGTAGAATGCCCAGACCACGCCGTCGCGGACGGTGAAGCCGCCCGCGCGGGCCGGGAAGCCGGTCTCGCCGCCCAGCCCGGCCGTGAAATAGCCGAGTTGTCCGTTGACCGATGCCAGTCGCATCGAGGTGAGTGTCTGCGGCCCGTATTTCGAGATCAGGCCGAGGTAGAAGCGCGCGCACTTGTCGGGGCCGAGCACGATCCGGCGGGCGGTGCGCGTCGTACCGCCGCTGTCGCCGATCAAGCGGCAGTCCGGGTGCAGGGCATCGACGACGCGATCGAGGTCGCCGCTTGCCATGGCCGCCATGAGCCTGGTGACGGCATTGTCGTGCTCGGTGTCCGGGACAGGGTCCGGGGCATCACCGAACTGGCGGCGTGCACGAGAGGCGAGTTGCCGGGCGGATGCGGGTGTCACACCGAGAATGGACGCGATGTCGCCGAACGGGACGGAGAATCCGTCGTGCAGCACGAAGGCGACGCGTTGGGGCGGCGTCAGGGTGTCGAGGACGACCATCGCGGCCAAGCGCGCATCCTCGCTGCGGACGACGGAGTCCAGGGGATCGGGCGCAGCGCCGCTCCCTGCGTTCCACGCTCCCACCACGGGTTCCGGAAGCCATTGCCCAACATAGCTTTCGCGTCGAACCGCGGCCGACTTCAGTCGGTCGAGACAGATGCGTCCTACCACCGTGGTGAGCCAGCCGCGCAGGTCGTCGATGGATTCGTGATCGGTGCCGCGCAGCCGCAGCCAGCTCTCCTGTACCGCGTCCTCGGCGTCGGCGACGCTCCCGGTGATGCGGTAACCCACGGACAGCAGGTGATTTCGGTGTGAGTCGAATCGTTCGGCGAGCGCGCTCATGATGGGTGAAAGTGTAGGCCCGGTGTCGGTCACCGTCGGTAGTGTTGTCCTATGCGATTCGGACTCTTCATTCCTCAAGGTTGGCGGCTCGATCTGGTCGGTATCGACCCAGCTGCGCAGTGGAACGTCATGCGAGATCTCGCGACGGCTGCCGACGCGGGGCCGTGGGAATCGGTGTGGGTTTACGACCATTTCCACACTGTCCCCGAGCCCACCGAGGAAGCGACCCACGAGGCGTGGACGCTGATGTCGGCGTTCGCGGCGTCGACGTCGCGCATCCGTCTCGGTCAGATGTGTACGGCGATGGGTTACCGCAATCCGGCGTATCTGGCGAAGGTGGCTGCCACCATCGATCTCATCTCGGGCGGACGCGTGGAGATGGGGATAGGTGCAGGCTGGTACGAGCACGAGTGGCGGGCGTATGGGTACGGGTTCCCCTCGGGTGGGGAGCGCCTCGGTGCGCTCTCCGAGGGAGTGCAGATTTTCAAGCAGGCCTGGGAGACGGGGTCGGCGACGCTCGACGGCAAGTACTTTTCGGTGGACGGCGCACGCGTTTGGCCCAAGCCGCTGCAGGAGGGCGGTATCCCCATCTGGATCGCCGGCGGCGGCGAGAAGGTGACGCTGAAGATCGCGGCCCGGTACGCCGACTACACCAATTTCGACGGCACCCTCGACGGCTTCACTCGCAAGTCGGATCTGCTGAAAGGTCACTGCGAGAGCGTCGGCCGCGATTTCGAGACCATCGTGCGCTCGGCCAACTACAACGTTGCCATCGGCACCTCGGAGGCCGAGGTGGCGGATCGATTGAAGCAACTCGAGGATCGTCTGTCCGGGTATGTCGGCGCCGAGAAGGCAGCGGGAGCGCTCGATGCCTTCCGCGGCCTGCCCGGGGTGGGAACGCCCGAGCAGATCATCGACAACCTGACGAAACTGAAGAACGAAGGCCTCGGCTACGGCATCTTCTACTTCCCCGAAGCGGCCTACGATCGGTCGGGTATCGAACTGTTCGAGCGTGAGGTCATTCCGGCGCTCTCGTGAGCTACCGCAAATCCTCGGGAATGTCCTGCGGGTCGACCAGAAGTTGCTGATTCTCTGTGCCGCGCACCTTCTCGGACATCCCGATGTTGGCTACGAGCAGCGCCCACTCGGCTTCGGTGATCGCTTCGGTGGCGCGCTCTATCACCGTGGTGTCGGCTGTGCCCCACGCGATCGGCATGGGGGAGACCATCTGCCAGGTCTTGCCCGCATGGTTGCGAGTGCGGTCGGCGAGCACCGATACCGAGGGAACCAACTCGCCCTCGACCAACTCGTGGCCCGGCAGTGCACGAACACTGCGCGTCACGAGCGCGTAGTGACGGGACCCAGCGTCGGGCTTCGCGATGTCGACCAAGGCCAGCAGCGTCACGCCCCGGGCCTTTTTCTCTGCGATGATCGCGGGAACCAGGGGGCTGTCCGCGTACAACTGTTCGACTGTCCCGACCTTGCGCGGCGCCCACACCGTCACCCACAGCGAAGCCGCGGCCGCGACGAGGAGAACCGCACCCAGAACGAGCGACCACGTATGGGCCAACCAGAGCAGCCACACACCCGCTGCCGCCAGAATCACGGCGGTCACGATCGCCGAAACGCGGAGCCGCCGCACCTCGGCGATCGTCTCGTTCACGGACTTGGCGTGGGCTACATCGACAGGAAACTGGAATCGGCGCACAAGCTCATTACTAGCACGAGCGGCCCGAGCACGGCCTGCCGCGCTCAGATTGCGGGACCGAGCAGGTCGTCTGCATCGGTGATCCGGTAGGCGTACCCCTGCTCGGCGAGGAAACGCTGGCGGTGCGCGGCGTATTCGGCGTCGAGGGTGTCCCGTGAGACGACGGAATAGAAGTGCGCTTGTCCGCCGTCCTGCTTCGGACGCAGCAGCCGTCCCAGCCGCTGCGCTTCCTCCTGGCGAGAGCCGAAGGTCCCCGACACCTGCACCGCCACCGAAGCCTCGGGAAGGTCGATGGAGAAGTTGGCCACCTTGCTCACCACCAGCGTCGCAATCTCGCCTCGGCGGAACGCGTCGAACAGCACCTCGCGCTCCTTGTTCTTGGTGGACCCCTGGATGACGGGGGCGTTCAAGGCTTCACCGAGCTCGTTCAATTGATCGAGGTACGCACCGATGACCAAGGTCGGTGCGCCTACGTGCTTGTCGAGGATGGACTTCACGACGGCGACCTTGGTGTGCGCCGTCGAGCAGAGCTTGTAGCGCTCCTCGGGTTCGGAGATGGCGTACGCCATCCGTTCGGCATCGGTGAGAGTGACCCGAACCTCGATGCACTCGGCGGGCGCGATCCAGCCCTGCGCCTCGATGTCCTTCCACGGTGCGTCGTAGCGCTTGGGTCCGATGAGAGAGAAGACGTCCCCCTCCCGGCCGTCCTCGCGCACCAGCGTGGCGGTGAGCCCGAGCCTGCGGCGTGACTGCAGATCCGCCGTCATCCGGAACACCGGAGCGGGAAGCAGGTGGACCTCGTCGTAGATCACCAGGCCCCAGTCGCGCGAGTCGAAGAGTTCGAGGTGCTTGTATTCGCCCTTGGTCCGACGCGTGATCACCTGGTACGTGGCGATTGTCACAGGTCGGATCTCTTTGCGTTCGCCCGAATACTCGCCGATCTCCTCCTCGGTGAGCGAGGTCCGCGCGATCAGCTCGCGCTTCCATTGCCGACCGGCGACGGTGTTGGTGACCAGGATGAGGGTCGTTGCCTTGGCCTTGGCCATGGCAGCGGCGCCGACCATCGTCTTGCCCGCGCCGCAGGGAAGCACCACGACGCCGGAGCCGCCGGCCCAGAAAGAATCGGCCGCCATCTCCTGGTAGTCGCGGAGGTGCCAGTTGCCGCCTTCGGTGTCCAGCTCGATCGGGTGTGCTTCGCCGTCGACGTAGCCGGCGAGGTCCTCGGCGGGCCAGCCGATCTTGAGCAGCATCTGCTTGAGGTGCCCGCGCTCGCTCGCATGCACGATGACTGTGTCCTCGTCGACCATCGCGCCGAGCATGGGTGCGATCTTCTTGTGCCGCATGACCTCGGTGAGCACTGCTCGATCGAGGCTGATGAGGGCGAGGCCGTGGATCGGACTCTTCACCAACTGAAGCCTGCCGTAGCGGGCCATGGTGTCAACGATGTCCACCAACAACGGCTGCGGTACCGCATATCGCGAGTAGTTCACCAGCGCGTCGACGACCTGTTCCGCGTCATGTCCGGCAGCTCGAGCGTTCCACAGCGCCAGCGGCGTGATCCGGTACGTGTGGACGTGCTCTGGTGCTCGTTCGAGCTCCGCGAACGGGGCGATAGCACCACGCGCTTCACCCGCCAGGGGGTGATCGATCTCGAGCAACAGCGTCTTGTCGGACTGGACGATCAACGGTCCGTCGGTCACTGGTTCCTCCTACAGAACTTCCCGTCACGGACGAAAGTGCGCAACTTCTCCATTGTCCACACCTGGCGCCTCCGGCGCATGTGCGTGGAAATACGGGACCCGCTATGTACTTCCACGCACGTGCGGCGGAGCCGCGTCAGACGAGTGCCACCGACGTGATGCGGTGCAGTGTGAATCTGCGGATCTCGCCGGTGGCGGGATCGAAGGCGTCGAGCTGGCCGCCGCCTATTCCGACGGGGTCGACGACGCGTTGCGACGCCGTGCCCTGCGCATCGACGTACCCGATGGTGACACTGCGCTTGACCTTGACAGCTGTCTGCAGCAGCGCCAACGTCGCGGTGCCGGTCGCTCGTGTTCCGTCCGAGCGGACCTGCTGCCCGCTGGTCTTCGAGGCGCGGTCGCCGGCCCGAAGTTCGGTGACCAGACGCCCGAGCTGATCGTCGGTGGGGACGGCGGGGTTCCGGAAGTTCGCCCGGGTGCGCCGGAGCGGGACGCGGGCGCCGCGGCTACGCAAATCGACGATGGCGCCGTTGGCGTCCTCGCCCGCCGGGGCGAATCCCGCGGTACCGAGCACGTTCATGACCTCCACCAGCGAGGCCTGCGAGATGGCGACGGTCGGCGCGAGCGCACGCAGTCCCAGCTGCTCGGCTGCGGCCGAGGTGAGCACCTCGGCGAGCAGGGCCGGGTCCTCGCAGCGCACGAACGAGGAGGCGACCCCCGCTCGGAGCCGTCCGTGTCGCCGTGCGACGTCGTCGATGAGATAGCTCAGCCCCTGCGGCACTGGCGTGCGTGAATGCACCGAGAACAGCGAGTGCAGTTCGGCGGCGCTCATCCCGACGTCGAGCGCGCGGCGGAGGCTGTGCTCGGTGATGCGGTACATCGACGCTGCCCCCGCCGATTCGACGTCGGCAACGAGTTGAATCCGATCGTGCAGGTCGGGTTCGAGAGGACCGGGCGCCACGAGCGTCAGATCGGCCTGCAACAGGATGTGGTCGACGGGGGTGGGCAGGGCCTGGCGCATTGCGGCCTCGGCATCCCCGCCGTGCAACAGCGCGCGGCCGGGGCTCGACAGTGCCCCGCGGGCCACGATTCCGAGCGTCGTCGCCTCGTCGAGCATTCGCTGAACGGGGCGCGGCGAGAACCGAGCAGCCGCGCGTGGCCTCTGCCATGCGAGACCTCGGGAGACCTCTGTCGGCGTCGTCGCGGTTCCCGGTCCCAGCCCGGCGAGGTAGTCGAGGATCGCGCGCCGGTCGCGCGGTGCGGCCGGTGATCGAACCTCCTCCGACAGGGCAGCGACGGGCTTGTCGTTGGGGTCACGCATGCCAATGAGCCAAGGCGCGCGCTGCAGGTCGAGCCAGCTCGACGCGATCGCGTGCCAGCGGGCCGAGGGGGTGGCCACGACCCACCCTTCGACCGCGGAGGTCGGTGCCCAGTAGTCCTCACCCGAGTCGTTCGACGGGAGAGGATCCGGCGTTCCACTCGAGATCAACGAGGCTGCTGCCAGCAGTTCGACGAGCAGACTGACCTGCTTCTCGTCGAGCCCGGTCACCTTGGTGATGCGCTTGAGTTCTCGGATCCCGAGTCCACCGGCTTTGAGAGCGGGCGCGGGCGCAACCGACAGGCAGTCGATGACGGCCGCACAGTGCCGAACCAGTTCCAGTGTCTCGCCGGCCGCGGCTGCGTTGACATCGGACAGCGGGTGCTTGCTCGTCTGCGGTTTGGGTGCCTTCAGAGAGGTTGGATCCGACATCGGTTCCCCGCGCAGAGCCTGCCCCACCTGATGGGGAAGTTCGACGGTTTGCTCGTCGAGCCAGGTCAGCAATCCTGCGTGCAGCAGCTTCTGGACGGGCTTGTCCGCCGAGGTTCCCGGTGCCGCGTCTCTGGTTCGACCCACCGGTGACGACCGGGCGAGGGTGTCCAGTAGTCCGCGTTCCTTGTCGTCGAGGGTCGCGAGCGCCGCTGTGACGTCGTCCGGTGCCAGCTGGTCGGCGGAGTCGAGGATGCGGCCGATACGCCACGGGACGGCGTCGCGGGCTGCCGGGGTCATCCGAAGCGTGCGCTGGCCCCAGACGAGCGCGCGGTCGCGGAGCGCGGTCAGTGCCGCGTCCACGGCCTTGACGCTCGCGCGGCCCGATACGCCCGAGTCGAGCTGCGCACGTGTCACCGGAATCTCGTGTGCGCCCTCGATCGAGAGCAGCTCGAGAATGGTCAGGGCAAGCGTGTCGAGGGAGTCGGCACTGCGAAGGATCGACGCGCGTTGTTCGGCTCGGCCGGCCAGTACCTCGATGGTCGAGGGAGGCGGGACGGTCAGGTCTGGTCGCAGCGTGAGCAGGCCCACGAGTTCTGTGTCGGTACGGGACGTAAGCCACGTGGCGAGGTCCGGTGGCGCTGCTGTTTCGGTCATCGCACATCAGATTAGTGACCTGGACTGGTGTACGACGCAGCGCAGGTGTCAAAATGGGCGCATGGTGAACAAGTCGAAGAAGCCCTATGTCGATCCAGGCTGGCCGGAAACCGCGCGCGGTGATCATGCGGTGTCCGAACTGGCGTCCTCACGGGCGGGAGGTTTGTCGCCCTACGGCGAGGAGATCGAGTTCCCGCTTCCGCTGGACCAACTGCCCTACGCACACCCTGTGACCGTCATCAACCGCTGACGGCTGGCCCCGGACAACGAGAAAGGCCCCCGAGCAATCGGGGGCCTTTCTCGTACCTGGGTGAACTCTACTGAGGCAGGAATGCCTTGTTCGCCTGGTAGAAGTCGATGATCTGCGGGTCGAGTTGGATGCCCTCGGTCGCATTCTGGACCAGGGTGACGATCTCCTGGTTGTTGGTGATGGTCTGCACGGCGCTGGTGATGCCGTCGACGACCTCGGCGGTGCCGTCGACCGTCGGAATGCTGGTGAGGTCGGGAAGCTGCGGTGCTTCCGGAGCGGACTGCGGCGAAGGCGTCACGCTGCGCTCGGTGGGCGCGCTGCTCAGGCCGAGGCTCGAGGAGCAGGAGGGCCATGCGCCCCAGCCCTGCGAGGCGAGTACCTTCTCAGCGACTGCGATCTGCTCTTCACGGGAGGCCTGGTTGGCGGTGGCCGCGTACTGCTGGCCGCCGTGCGAGTTCCAGGTGCTCGGGGCGAACTGAAGGCCGCCCTGGTATCCGTTGCCCGTGTTGATTGCCCAGTTGCCGCCTGCTTCGCACTGTGCGAGACGGTCCCAATCGGAATCGGGGGCTGCAGTCGCGGTGCCGGTGAAGGCGATGCCCGCGGTGCTCATGATCGCGCCGGTGACGGCGACCTTGGCCACGGTGCGACCGGTGGTGGTCGGCTTGCGATGACGTCCGCTCATACGATTGAAATCCTCTCCACAGGCGCCTGCGAGGTCAGCTGTCGGGTTCGGGCTGAGAGGTAGCCCGGCTCAACCATCCCGGTGGGGATTGTTGAGCTTCACCCCAAGAAAGTCCTGCCGGAGCAGGTCTTTCGGTTATCCGAGAGGACGTGTGGGTCCCCCGTCCTCGTCCCCTGGGTGTTCGTTGGGGGGCCGTTTCCCGCGGGACGAGGTTTGGCGCTGCGGGAGCCGGTGTGACCGAAGTTTCTCAGCCGCTGATGACCGTAATGGACAGGGCCTCCAATGTCACCATTCGATAACTGTTGTGTTGTGGAGGGCGTTCGCAGTCGGTATCGGACCGTGTTTTCGGTTACGGACGAACCTGCAGGCAGTGGCGCTGGAGCTTCACCGACGCCCGCCTGTTGCTCATCCGTTACCCACTTGTTATGTGACAAACGTCACATCGGTCCGAGTGGGGCTGAAGTGACGAAAGTGACTGCGTGTCTCCTGGTCCGTGAAGCACGCGAAGGAGATAGTCAGCGGCTCAGGTTTCCGTACGTGTGGATCAGGGCGACGAGCGCGGCATCTTCGGCAGCGGTGAGTGTGACGAGGGCTTGGGCGTGCGCCCAGGCGAGCTTGTCCTGCGCGGCTGCCCGGACGTGGTCGGGCCCGGCGGTGGGGGAAAGACCCAGCTTCATCGCTGGCGAGGAGTGCTCGACGAGTCGACGTAGTTCGTGGGTGACCGGGGACGCCGGATCGGCGCCGAGCATCGCTTCGAGGTGTCCGAACAGCACGACGGTGTGTAGAGCCGGGTCCGACCGCAGGCGATCGACGATGTCGCGAATGCGCTCGCGTTCGGGGCGACTGTAGGCGAGGCGGTCGAGTTCGCCGAGGATGCGGTGGGCGCGTTTGACCGCCGCGAACACGCCCAGATGAGAGGCCAGGAGATTCTGCAGTCTCGGCACACCGGAATGCGTGACGAGCCAGTCGTTGAGCGCTGCAGCGCCCTGTGCGGCGACGCTGCGGCCGTGGATCGTGCCGTATTCGCCCATCAGGTCGACCAACCTGCCACGCACGTGCGGAGGGACGAGCGCGTCGTCGTCGGAGTCGAGCAGGTCGATCAGATCGAACGGGTCGATCCCGTGCATGGCGTGCAGGGCGCGGGCGTCGGCTTCGGTGAGAGCTCCCGTGTGCGAGGTCTCTGCGAGCAGACCTGCGATCGGAACGACGGTCATCACGGTATCGGCGAGCTGGGCCGACAGCCGCGTCGCGTGCTCGCCCGCATGTGCGAGCGGATCGCGGGCTCCGAGGGCACCTTCACCGAAGCCGTCTGCGCGCGAGAGCACTCCCAGGGTGGTCAACGGGGTGAATCCGAGTTGGCGGAGGAAGTCGATCTCGTCCGCCCGGGGAGCCCCGTCGAACAAGAACACTGCGGCGTCGGCATCGACGGACGCGGTGCGGGTCTGGTCGTATCCGTCGATGAGGACCCGCCGGGTTCGAGCTTCGTTCTCGGCTGTCAACGTCGCCAGACCCGGGGTGTCGACGAGGGTGTAGTCGCGGATTGCGGCGGAGGGCAACCATCGGTGCAGGTAGGCGATGTCGTGCGGCGCGATATCGAGGCCGTGGATCCGGCCCCGTTCGGTGGGTACCGGTGCCCGGGTGCCGTCGAGGAGCACTGCCTCGATGCGGGCTGGTGCACCCTCTTGGTACACCGAGACGACACTGGTGGCTTCGAGCGCGGCGGTGTCGGCGATCTTCGCACCGATCAGGGCGTTCACCAACGTCGATTTTCCGGCTTTGAGTCGGCCGACGATGACGATCCGCGGCGGCGACCACAGGATGGCGCCGATGCGGTTGGCGTGGCCGGCCAAATCCGGGCCGAGTGCCGCGAGGGCATGCAGGGCGCGATCGAGTCCTGCACGGACCGGATCGAGCGGCATTCCGGACGCAGTCATCGCCCCGCTCCAGTGAGTTCGGCAATGAGGGCTTCGGCGCGGGCGATGTTGCCCTTCACCACTTTCAGATTGTTCTCCAGGCGGTCACGTTTCTTTTCCCGCGCGGCAGTATCCGACCGCGCACTCTCCTCGGCGTCCTTGATCTGCGTCTGCAACTGTGCGATCGAGGTCTTGAGATGCTCGCGATAGCGAATCACGATCTCCGGTCGGGCCAAGGCGATGGTCGATTCGAACGTCCGGGCTGTCGCTGTCTTGGTCGCCGCAGTCGTTTCCCGCATCCAGGCAAGCAAATTCGTCTTACCGGCACGCATGGCCCGAAACCCCAGGTTGAATCCCACCCACGCGATCCCCACCACGGCTCCGACGCCCACGACAGTGGAGAGTCCGACGATGCCGCCGAGCATCGACGATCCCATCACTCCCATGGTCAGCATCGACGGATCGAGCAGGCCATGACGTTTGCCGGCGACGGAGTGCGTGTCGAGCGTGCGGCCGGACAGGGTGGCTACGACCTGCTCGTAGATCTCCTCCCACACCACATCGGAATCGAATCGCGGTTTCACGATGGTGGTGTAGAGCTGCTCGAGGAACACCGTCATCGACTCGGCCATCGCCGACTGGAAGTCCCTCTCCATTTCGGCGGTGAAGTGCTGCGGATTCTTCCGCAGCACCTCCATCCCGTTCTTGTTGATCCTGCTCGTCCACTTCTCGCGGATGCCGTCCAGGCGTCGATCGAGTTCATCGGTGGCGTTCTGCCGGATCAGCGTCAGATCGCGTTGGAGATACTGCTCCCACTGCTGGGAGTGATCTTTGAGCTCTTTCAGTTCGTCGAGCTGCGCGGTCAGATCTGGGACCACCCGAGCGGCATCGTTGATCGCCGCGATCTGAACGGCGAGGTCGTCGGCGAGGCTGCTCAGTCCACCTACCGCGGTCCGTAGCCCGCTGGCTGCCGGAAGCTGACCGGCGACAGCAAGTTTCGTCTCTATCAACGCGCGGAGCGCCGTGATCCCGGAACGATGCTCAGCGGCGTCGCGGGAAGCGCCTGGTGGCATCTCGGCGGCGGCGACGGCCCGTAGGCTCGAGACCCCGAGCACCGGAATTTCGCGACCCAGATGTTCCCGCAGCAGGGCAGTGTTCTGCTCGACGATCGGCCTCCACCGACGCACGTTCTTGTCGGTCTTGGTCACCACCACGATCAGCGCCTCGACGCCAGCGCCGGCGCCGGAGATGAACTCCATCTCCGGTGCGGTGAGCGGGGTGGAGGCGTCGCAGACGATCACCACCACGCATGCTCGCGCTGCGCTGTCGGCTGCGAGAGCCGCATACGAGGGATCGAGGCCGCCGACACCGGGAGTGTCGATGACCGTCGTAGTCCCCATCCGGTTACCGGGCACGGCGACGACTGCACGGGTCGGCAGCTCCACCGCTCGGGCATCGCGGACGCGTGCGCCTTCGCAGGAGACCCAGTCCTCCAGGTCGGCGTGGGTGATCGCCTCGGTGCGGTCGGGATAGATCAACTCCGTGCCCCCGCCCGGTGCACCTGCGTCGGTGTCGGTGAACGACAAGGTCGTCGAGGTGGTCACGTCGACACCGACGGGGGAGGCGTCCCGGACCCCGACGAGAGCATTGACGAGGTAACTCTTGCCGCGCTTGACTTCTCCGACCACCACAACAGTGCGGGCAAGGTCCTGCGCGGCGCGGCGAGCGGCGAGGTCGGCGACCGCGTCGAACTGGAACGGGCGCAGAATCTTGGTGGTGATCGTCTCGAGCAATGCCGCGGCGCGATCTGTGGCCGGGGCAGGAGGCGCTGCTACATCACTCACGTTCGCTGCCCCTCCGCTTCGTTCGCCCTCGATTGTCGACCCCCGTGCGCATGATCTGCGCGGGTGTCGACTCTAACCCTGGCCACCGTCGCAGTGCGGAACGGTGCCCGGTCGGCACCGTCGTGGATCGGTCGCGAGGAATTGGTGCTCTCGGTGCGGGAACCTTGTGCGGTGCCGGATGCATCCAACAGTCAGTGACACCGACAACGAGCCCGGCACAGTTATATGCGACCGGGCTTTCAACCGAGAGGATCTTCGCGTGCGTACGAGAACATGGCTGAGGCATGCAGGGGCCATTGCCTGTGCCGGTGCGGTACTGGTCGGATGCGGCACCGACACCACAGACGGCCTTGCCGTCGCGAAATCCGGCGGAGATGCGAGCCCGGAGAACAGTGCGGTCGACCCGGCGGCACTCGATACCGGAAGCTATCCCACCAGCCCGGCTCCGGAGTTCGGTCGTGCCACCAAGGACAACATCCTGGACGTGGAAACCCAGCGATTGGCCGAGTTCGTCGTGGTGCCCTTCGAGGTGGACCCGAACTTGGTCACAGTGAAAATGCCCACGATGGTCATCCGCAGCCACGAGAACCTCAATGCGGTGCTCAGCGGGAATGCTGCCGATGTCGCCGAAACTCACGGCATGCTCTACGGGTACGTCTCCACGGCCGCAACCTCGACCACGGCTGTCACCGACCCGTCCCGCTCGCTCGTGCAGATGGTCCTGCGCTTCGAGACCTCCGACGACGCTGCCGCCGCAGCCCAGGAGATGCACGCCGGGTTGACCACCGTCGATTCCGACGGCACCGGCGTCGAGACCCCGGAGACGATCGGAATCCTGCCCAATACTCTGGTCTCGACGTCGGAATACACCTACAGTGCTGGTCCTGAGGTGTCCGTCAACGCGTTCACCGCGCACGGCAGCTACCTGCTCTACACCTGGGCCAAAGCGCCCGCCGACGAGAAAGAGTGGACCGCTCAGGCTGTGGCCCGCGCGCTCGATCTGCAGGGCCCACTCATCGACCAGTTCCCGGCGCAACCGACTCTGGCGCAGAACGGGGGCGAGCCTGCCGAATTGCCCATGATCGACCAGGACAAGATCCTCCTCTACGCCATTCCCGAGGAAGACGAGCAGGCGGATTCCGGTAACGACATGGCTTCTTACGGCCCCCGTGGAATGTCACACCGCTCGACGAACCCGCCGTTGACCTACCGCGTTCTCACCGAGGCCGGTTCCGACCACAACGCGGTGTACAAGACCAACGTCTACCGGGCGTCCGATGACGCCGGTGCGCAGATGATCGTCGACGAATTCCGCAATGACCTCACCTCTCAGGGATACGTGGAAGCGCCGTCGCCGCAGGGGCTTCCCGACGCAGTGTGCCTGAGCAACGACACCACGGACGGGACGACCGACTATTGCTTGGTCGTCAACGGGCGCTATGTCGGCGAAGCGTACGGAACGGACGACAAGAAGGACGTCGACCAACAGATCAGCGCCCAGTACCTGATCCTCGAACAGGCCGACCAGAACGCAGCGTAGAGCGCGGCCAGCTCGAACTCAGAGCCGTCCGGCACACCCCAGCGAATGGGATGTGCCGGACGGCTTTTGCCGCGTTCGATGTCTCTTTTCGTGCTCGGCAACCCGATTGTCAGTGGACGTCGGTACGGGGACCGAGCAGGAGGGCGAGCTGTTTACGTGCACGGTGGATGCGGGTCTTGACCGTCGCCACCGACACACCTTGATGTTCGGCGATGTCGGCGTAGGGCAGGTCGGCGAATTCGGCGAGCACGATCGCGACGCGAAAGTCCTCGGGCAGCTCGTTCAAGGCTTGGTGGACGACCGATGTGGTGACGACCCGGTCGTCGATTCGAGGCTGGTCGTGGCCGAGGTCGATGCCCAGCTCGTCGGTGGTGTCGTCGTCGAGGCTCGAGGTCGGTTTGCGGCGGCGTACGACAGCGAGGGCGGCATTGACCGCGATGCGGTGCAGCCAGGTGCTGAAGCGTGCCTCGCCGCGGAACCTGTGCAAATTCTGCCAAGCGGCAGTAATGGTGTCCTGGAAGGCGTCTTCGGCGTCGTGGGTGTTGCCGGTGATCTGTAGGCAGACGTGCCAGGCATTGGTGCGGTATCGGCCGACGAGGTCGGCGAATGCACGGTGATCACCGAGGCGGCATGCAGCGATCAGCTCTGACTCGCTCATTCCACCCCCCGATCGATGCTGCGAATCTCCGCCGTGTCCACCCCGGCGGAGAGATAATACCCACGGGTACGAACCCAGGCGGACGTGAGCGTGCCCGCGGCAGCATCGAGCTTCCACGGAGCGTTGCAGGGCCCGGCGGTAGGTCGCGTCAAAGCAGGTCGTCGCCCGGCTGGTCGGGATGCCCGAGGTCGATATCGAGGTGGCGACCGAGGTCGTCACCCGGTCCTGCGTCGTCGGTGTCGATCCCCAGGTCGTCGGCCAGGAGAAGGTCGCTCTCGCTGTCACCGTCGTCGAGCACTGTGTCTTCGTCGTCGAGCACGGTGCCGTCGGGGACAGTGTCGTCGAGCACAGTGTCGTCGAGCACAGTGTCGTCGGGGACGAGGTCCTCGTCGTCGAGCACTAGGTCCTCGTCGTCGGGGACGATGGGACGATCGTCCATCTCGGGAACAAGGTCGGAATCGACGGCTGCGTAGGGGGCGAACGCGGCGTCGAGAGTGCGGTTCCAGACCTCGTCGGGAAGCGGTGGCAGGTCGCCGGCGAGCTCACGCAACAAGGCCATGTGGTCGTCGGTCATCGTTCACCTCGCTACTGTTCGATCGACTCGGCTGCGGGCTGTGATGGCGCGCCTCGAGGTCCGGTGTGTTCATTGTGCCTGTTGGTTCACGAGCGAAGCGAGATGACCGTCGTTCTGGGCGTCCGCGTGTCGGATACGGGCGGTGCCGTGGCGGTCGAGTCGGTGCCGGCCGGCATCAAATCGGGATCCGAATCGTCGGCTACGAGCATCTGATGCCCCGAGTCGGCCCAGGCCTGCTCGAACTGCTCGATCGGAACCTCGAGTTGATTGCCGTACGGTACTCCGGGGTCGGAGAGGATGACGACGCCGCGTGCGTCGTCGATGCCGGCGACGACCAGGACATGATCGGGGCGGTTGTCTTCGACGCCTTCGTGCTCGGGTTTCCAGATCTCTCCGGAGTCGACCATCGCGACGACGCCGTGCCCGTTGTCGAGGGCAGAGCGGAGATCGTCGAGAGACCCAGCGCTGATGGAGGCGGGCACACCCTGATCTTCGAGAAGTATCTCGATGTCGGGCAGTGTCATTCCGCCGGCAGGATCATCACCGGCCATCAGCCCTAACTCGACTGCGCGGTCGACGAGGTGTCGGGGGTCGCTGATGTCGGCCTCGGTGTATTCGGCGACGAGTTGTCCGACGACCGCGGGGCCACAGTATCCGTCGAACTGTTGGTAGAACCAGTTGATAGTCCATTGCGCAGGGTTTCCGTGCACTGCATCGGCATCGCTTGGTGACGTCGGAACATCGACGTCGGAGAGGTCGACGTCGGAGAGGTCGACGTCGGAGAGGTCGACGTCGGAGAGGTCGATGTCGAGTGCAGGGTTTCCCGTTGCCAGGGAGTCGGCCGCGGAGGGTGAACCCGACTCGGGTCGTGTGTCGACAGGTTCGTACTGGTCCTCACGGTGGGGGCCGGCCGGTGCACCGACCAGCGCGGCGACTGCCATGCTGTCCTCGGAGTAGTCCGTGGTGACCTGCTCTGCGACAAACCTGTCGGCGAGATCATCTGCCGCATCGGACGGCCACATCGCGGTCGTATCGAGCTCGTGCATCGGTCGGCCCCCTTTGTCTTCGAAGAATGCTCGGTCAGAGGTCGTTGTGCGATTCGGCCGGATACGTGCCGGCCTGCGCGTGGTAGTTGTCGTCGGCGGGAATGGTGGATTCCAGGCTCTCGATGCTTCCGAGATCCGTGTCGGCGCTGGTGGCCACGGTGTCGTAATCACCGTCACCGTTGCTGTCGAGCTGACCAAGATCGAATTGGCCGTCACCGTCGGTGTCGACGAGGGTGGCGTTGACGCGGCCGTCGGCATCGGAGTCGAGCATCGCGGTGTCGAACCGGCCGTCGCCGTTCGAGTCGATCAGCAGGACGTCCGCGTCACCGTCGCCGTTCACGTCCAGCAGTGTTTCGGTGATTGCATTGCCCTCGATGGTGTCCTGGCGGACCGGCGCACCGCTGACGGGGTCGTGGAACGTTGCCAGATCGACCGTGCCGTCGTCGTCGAGATCCTCGGCGATGCGGATGCTGCCGTCGGACTGCCGCGCTACTGCGGTCTCGTAGGTGCCGTTCGAGTCGGTGTCCTGCTCTATCAGTGTGATCGTGCCGTCTTCCTCATAGTGGGTGGTGGTGTCGATTCCGTCGACTCGCGAATGAGTCAGATCGACGAGACCGTCGCCGTCCACATCGCGTGGCGAGACGTAGTCGACCTGACCGTTGACCCCGATCGTCTCGTTGACCGTCGAGGCAACCGGTGCCTCGGCAGGGGGCACCGATTCCGATGCGTTGGCCGCGGTGTCGCCGTAGGTGGCGGTCGACGGGTCGGCGGTCACCTCGGCCGACGATGCTGCCGGCTCGGATGCAGTTGCCCGGTCGTCGGATGTCGAGTTGGCAGCGGAGATTTCGTTCACTTCTTCCTCCATGGCGTTGGTGATGGCGTCGGCTTTTTCCTCGACACTCATGTTCGGATCGGCGGCGATCGCGTCGAGCTTGGCTTCGTACTCGGCGGAGTCGGTGCTGTCGTAGACGGACTTGTCGTCGTTCTGCATGGCATGTCCTCTTTCGGGCGTATTTTCGAGTTGCTCTCGTTGCGGTCGATAGTTGGATGCACCCGGGCCCGCGAAAGGTTCCCGAGCATCGAAAAAGATGTCGCGACTCGAACCCTTCAGTGCTTGGGAGAAGCAGCAGTAGGGGCTGCCAAGACCGGATTGGTCCTGGCAGCCCCTGCTGTGGAAAGTGTTGTCGCCGAGTATATTCGGGTAGCTAGTTGATCAGTCCTGCGCGGCTGAGGAAGGTCTTCGCTCCGTCGGCCCCGACCGCGTCGTAATAACCCACCATCACGCCGGTCGAGCCGTTGGCGTAGGCGATGGAATAGGCACCGGTGATCTCTGGAGCGGACAGGTGCGCCGCAGCAGTGCGAGCGACGTTTTCCACGATCTGATTGTCGGCGGCCGCGGTGTCGTTCTGATTCCCTTGCCGGAGCCGCAGGACCTGCTTCTTTGCATCACGGATGTCCACCGAGACCGTGATGTAGGACGCCCCACTGTTCTCTTCGACTATTCCGCTCGTCAAAAAACTGTCCGCCGCGATCTGGCATTGCAGCTGCGCACCGCCGTTGTCGGTCTCTCCGGTCTGTTTGCAGTCCGAGAGCTCCGAGCGCAGCGCCGATGGAAGGGCCGCGACGACAGCCTCTTTCGTCGTCGGCGGCGTGTCCCCGCTTCCGCCTCCCGACGCCGCAGCCGGATCGACGTCCTGTGCCACACTCGAGCTCGGCCCGTCCGCGGTCGGTGTGTCCGCATCGCCGCTGCTTCGATCGAGGACGAAGAATCCTGCCAGGGCTGCGATCGCCGCGACCGCGACCGCGGCACCTGCCATCGCCAGCTTCTTGTGCCCACCCGTAGCGGGATCGGGGTGCGCGGGTGCTTCGGTCGACGGGCTCGGCCACTCGGCGAACGCAGTAGTAGGCGGAGTGGGAACCGCTGGAGCCGGCCATGTCGGTTGTGGTCCCGGAGTGCGAGTCGAGCCCTGCGGGCTGTGGATCGAGCCCTGCGGGGTGCGGACGATCGGTGCAGCGGCTGCCAACGCTCCTTGCGCCACCACGGTTTTCGGATCGTCCAGCGTCGCGATCGGTCCGAGGGGGCGCAGGCGGTCGTGCACTGCCGGGATCCTCGACGACCCGCCGGTGAGGTACAGCGCTTCGAGTTGGCCGGGCTCAGTGATGCGGGCGTCGAGCAGCGTCGCCCTGGCCAGCTCGACTGCCTTGTCCAACACCGGGGAGATCAGCTCTTCGAACTCGTCCCGGGTGATCTGGAAACGCTCGGTGCGCCCGTCGCCGGTGACCGTGATCGTTGCAGACGGAGCCTCCGACAGCAGTTCCTTCGCCCGACGGATCGAATCCTCGAGTGCATACCGCACGTCCAGAGCGGCCCGTGTGCGGACGAAGTCGAGCAGATCGGGGTCGCGGACATCGAGTTGCTGGTCCACCCAGCGGCGCATATGCGCGTCCAGGTTCTTTCCGCCCAACCCGTTGTCACCGCGGGCGGCTACGACGTCGAAGCTCCCGCGGGCGTTCGCTTCGAGAACCGCGACGTCGAGGGTGCCTCCGCCGAAGTCGAAGACCGCGATTTTCGTTCCCGGCGTCACCGTGTGCGCGCGGGTGTAATAGTGCGCGGCCGCGCGAGGCTCGGACACCGTGGTCACCTGAGACGGATCGTGACCGAGCTGGGCGGCGGCATCGAGCAACACCTGAATCTCACGTCTCGACCAGGCTTCGGGATGTGTCAGCACCAGCTTCGATGGCGCGGTACCGCCGTGAGCAGCCCTGGCACGTGCGATCACAGAGTCGAGAACAGCAGCCACCGGTACAGCCGCGGGGACCGTGTACCCGTCGACCGTCACCACCCCCTGCCCGATTGCGCGTTTCGGGGCCGGGATGAACGCGGCAGGGTTCGACTCGGCGCGGTCGGTCGCTACGTCTCCGACTGCGATACGGTCCGGCGATTCGACGAAGACCGACGACGACATCGTCGTGCGATTGTGCGACAGAGTCAGCGCCTCCACCGCACCACTGATCGGGCTCGTGTGCGCTGCAGCGGTATTCGACGTACCGAAATCGATCGCGAGTGCCCAGTCACGTACAGCCATCACTGCCGAACCTCGCGACGAGAGTCGAGCATGCATCCACGGCATCGCGCCGTCACAGTGCACCTGTACACAGTCCATCCGCCCTTCTCGCATCGGCCGGGCATCGAGGCGCCTCGACCGGGAAGGAATTTACCTCCACCTGAAGTTGGATGCTGCGACCCTGCGAAAGGTTCCCGTGCCGTTCCACAACGGGACCCTGCCCGGACTTCAGACGTCGACGATGTCCTTGCCGAGAGGCATGAGCGAGATCGGGATCATCTTCAGATTCGCGATGGCGAGGGGGATGCCGATGATGGTGATCGCCATTGCGAAGGCAGAGACGATGTGCCCGATTGCCAACCACACACCCGCCACGATCAACCAGATGACGTTCCCGACCACCGAGGCGACTCCGGATGTGGGCTTGTCCACCACGGTCTTGCCGAACGGCCACAGTGCGTAGACGCCGATCCGGAACGAGGCGATGCCGAACGGAATGGTCACGATCAGAATGCAGCAGATGATGCCTGCCAGGAAGTAGCCGAGCGCGAGCCACAGCCCACCGAAGATCAACCAGATGATGTTAAGGATCACTCGCACGATGTTCTTCCCCAACCTATTTTGCACGCCTGCCGGACAACAACGCAAAGACTATCGCGAGAACGAATCCAGTCGGCGCCGCAAGCATTGCAGTCAGGTAAAGCCAAAGCGGCGGCTCGTTCCCGCCGACCGCAGGCACCAAGAATATCGCTGCGATGGCGAGGAGTCCCGCTGCGAACAGAGTCAGTGCTATTCGCAGGAGTACGGAGTTCGCGCTGCGTCGTCGTTCTGTCACAGGAGCAACGGTAGCTGCGAAGGAAACCGAGGTGCCCGGCACCTACCCTTCGCGCTAGACTGGTGTATTCGCGTCCTGCCTTGTTGTGCGGGGCGCGAAATTTTATGCCAGCAAGACCATACGAGACAAATGGACGGGTGAGCGCAGTGCCTACCGGCAAGGTGAAGTGGTACGACGTCGACAAGGGATTCGGCTTTCTCTCGCAGGAGGAAGGGGAGGACGTCTATGTCCGCTCCTCTGCGCTGCCTGCAGGCGTCGAAAGCCTCAAGGCGGGCCAACGCGTCGAGTTCGGTGTGGCTGCGGGCCGTCGAGGTCCGCAGGCGTTGACACTCGAGGTTCTCGCCCCCGCACCCACCGTGCGCCAGAACACTGCCAATCGCCGCGAACACGTCGAGCGCAAACACACCCCCGACCAGCTGCACGGCATGGTCGAGGACATGATCACGCTGCTCGAAGCAACCGTGCAGCCTGAGCTGCGCAAGGGCAAGTACCCGGACCGCAAGACAGCTCAGAAGATCTCCGAGGTGGTGCGCGCCGTCGCGCGCGAGCTCGACAGCTGAACTAGTCGGCGGCGACCGGCTCGATGGTCGCTATCGACCAGATCGCGTGCGAGATGATCTCCTCCTGCTGGGTGTCGGAGTCGATGATTCCCGAGGGCAGTCGAATCTCGACGCCCAGCAGTTCGCGTCCGTCGCCGTCCAGCGGAGGCACGGTCAGGTGCAGCTTCTCGCCGGGTAGGTAGAAGGTGTCGGTCTCGACGATGTCGCTGCCCTCGCCCGCGTACACCGCTGCCGCGATCCACGGGGCCGACGTGATCTCCGACGGCAGAGACAGCTGCAGCACGCTGTGCTCACTGACCGGCAGCACCGTGGTGACGCCCTCGCTTTCGCACAGCGGGGCGTCGACCGGGCAGTACAGAAACGGCTCGACGCTGACGGCCTTCCCATTGGCGAATGCCGTGATCGTCGGTAGATGCGCGGGGGCCTGCCGGATCAACATCGTCAATCCCGCGACGAACGCAACGGCCAGGACGACGAGTCCGGCAGTTCCGATGGCCAGTAGCTTCTTGGTCTTCGGTGCGAAGTTCACTCAACTCACGTTCTGTCTGTGATAGCTATCGGTAATTTCTTGGTCGGCGTGCTCGGGTCGATTGCCGCCGAACCCGGGTAGCAGGGTCTTGCCGCGGTAGGTCAGGAACGTCTGGACGAGTCCGAGGGTCAGCACCACCGACACGACGGTGAAGCCGAGCCAGAACTCGGTGGGGAGCAGTACGCCCGCTGTTCCGCCGAGAACCCAGCACAGTTGCAACACAGTTTCCGATCGTCCGAATCCCGAGGCGATCGACTCCGGTGGTAGATCGGACTGCAACGACGCGTCGAGCGAGACCTTGGCCAGCGCGCTCGCGCACGAGGCCACCAGCGCTACCAGAGCCGCTGTCAGCAGACTGTCGGTGAGGGCGGCGACGATGGTGACGGCAGTCGCGGCGGCGGTGCACCGGAGGATGACGATGGCAGGTTTGCCCAGCTCGAGCCGCGCACCGGTCGCATTGCCGGCGAAGTTGCCGATCGCGGCGGCGGCTCCGACGAGACCGAGCATCGCGGCCTGCTTGACGGGCTCGTGATCGGTTTGTGCTTTGGCGACGAAAGCGACGTAGAGCGTCAGAAAACCGGTGAGCACCCGGATGGTTCCGTTGCCCCACAGTGCAGTGATGACGGCCTTGCCGAGCGGTTGGCGTCGGTTCTTCGGCGGAGCCGTCGCGCGAATCTCGCGTGCGACGACGGTGACCGCAGTGTCCTCGCCGTGGTAGCTCAGGGTGGCGGGCACCTCGCCCTCGGTGACCTCGACCCACGACGGAATGCGCATGCTCAGGTACGCCCCGAACACCGTGATGATGGCCACGAACCACAGCGCGCCGGGTGAGTCGGCGACGAACGCGATCAGTGCAGCGATGCCACCTGCGACGATGGTCCCGCCGAGCAGGCCGAAGACCGTCAGCCGTGAATTGACGCGGACGAGGTCGATCTCAGGTGGCAGAACACGCGGTGTCACCGCGCTCTTGAGTACGGCAAAGGACTTGCTCAGCACCAGCATGCCAAGCGCTGCCGGATAGAGCACCCAACTGTCGAAATTGAACACCAGTACCACCGCCAGCACCGTCCGCAGCAGGAACGATGTCGCGAGCGCTACTCGGCGGCCGTGCTGGAACCGGTCGAGCATCGGTCCGATCAGCGGAGCGATCACGGCGAAGGGCGCGATCGTGATGAGCAGATACAGCGCGACCTTGATCTTGTCCTCCCCGGCGGCCGCCGAGAAGAACAACGTGTTCGCGAGCGCGACGGCGAGGGCGGCATCGGAGGCGAAGTTGGCCATGGTCGCGTACGTCAACGCGGTCAGACCGGACTTGTCGGCTCCGTCGGCTTTCGCGGCGCGCTGAAACGAGGCGATGCCCTTGCCGGTGAGTTCGCGACTGCGCATCGCAGCGACCCGAGTGACCGTGAGCTTTCGAGGCATCCGCGGCGCCTTGGGGTGCCGCTTCGTGCTCCCCGGCGGGGGCGTCACCGGATGCAGCGGTGGCAAGGGAGTCCGGCGACCGGTCACGCGGGTGGTCGGCGAGTCGGCGACCCGGCGGGGCACGCCTGGGTCACTACCGGTGGGCCGGTTGTCGTTGCTGCCGGCGGGTCGGTAGTTGTGGAACCCTGGGTGGTCCTCACCCGCTGGGGCGTCGGAGTCACGGGGATCGGTCACGAGATCAATTCTGTCCTAAAACGTCGGTCGGTGAGTACATCGACTCACTCACAGCTGTCGGAACTCCACCTCGAACATGTTCGGCCACAGCTTCCCCGTCACGAGAAACCTGTCCGTGCCCGGAATCTGCGCGATTCCGTTCAGGACGTCGGCGACGGCGCGCTCGGCCGCGGTCAATGATTCCCACAGCGGTGACGCGTCGATCATCGCGGTGACGGCGCCGGACCGCGGGTCGATACGGGCGATGTCGAAACTCTGCCAGACGTTCGCGTAGACGTAGCCGTCGGACGCGCATTCGAGTTCGTTCAGATTCGACAGCGGTCGACCACCCAACGTCACCTCCTTCTCCTCGATGACATCGAACGAATCCGCATCGCGAAAGGTGAGGGTGGACGATCCGTCGCTCATCACCAGCCCGGAGTCCTCGCTGTGACACAAACCCCAGCCCTCGCCGTCGTAGTCGACACGGCGTACCTCGGCGAGTGTGCCCGGATCTCGAGCGAACGCGACGCCGTCACGCCAGGTGATCTGCCATGCGATGTCACCGGCGACGGTGAACCCTTCGCCGAAGTACTCCTCGGACAGGTCGGCCTGCCGCAGCACTGCGCCCGACTCGAGATCGCTCACCCGGACATAGGACGTGCCGTTGCGGCCGGTGCTTTCGAACAGCTCGTTGCCAGAGACCTCCAGACCCTGGGTGAACGCAGTGGGGTCGTGGGGGAGTGTGCGTGTCACGGCGACGGTCATGTCCGACGCCGCAGTGTCCGACGCCGCAGTGTCCGACGCCGCAGTGTTCGACGCCGCGGTGTTCGATGCAGCGGTGTTCGGTGAGGTGTCCTCGCTACTCGCCGGGGAGCACGCAGTGAACACCAGTGCCACCGCGGTGATAGAGGCCACAGTGGCGATAGGGGCCACCGCCTTGATACCGGCTACCGCGGTTGTGCGGCCCGAAAATTGGCGTCGCGAGGCCGTCATCACTCCATCATGGCAGCCCGAACTGGGCGGTTTCCAAGGGATGCGGCAAAATGAATGTGTGAGTTTCACATCTTCTACAAAGCTCGACCAGATTCGTCCTGTCCTAGCCGAGGCAGCAGACTTGGCGCGCCGCGCACTGATCGATTCGGTGGAGGGCGGCGTCGGCGAGTATCTCGGTGTCACCGCCGAGGACGATACGGCCGCGACCCATCGCTTCATCGCGGATCTGCCCGGCTATCGCGGCTGGCAGTGGGCCGTGGTGGTGGCAGCTCCCGACGGTGCGGACACCGCAACCATCAGCGAAACGGTGTTGCTGCCCGGTCCTGATGCGTTGGTGGCTCCGGGTTGGTTGCCCTGGGACGAGCGCATCCGCCCCGGAGATCTCGGACCGGGTGATCTGCTTCCCCCGCGGCAGCAGGATCCGCGTCTGGTCCCCGGTTACGTCGCGACGGGCGACCCGGCAATCGACGATGTCGCTTTCGAGCTGGGTCTCGGACGTACCCAGGTCATCAGTCGTGAGGGCCGGCTCGACGCAGCCGAGCGTTGGCACGAGGGCGAGTTCGGCCCGGACAGCGAGATGGCCAAGGCGGCGCCGTCGACGTGCGGGCTGTGCGGCTTCTTCCTCCCCATAGCCGGATCACTGTCGGCGGCTTTCGGCGTGTGTGGCAACGAGTACGCTGCCGACGGACGAGTGGTGCATGCGGAGTACGGCTGCGGTGCGCACTCGGACACCGAACTGCCCACCGGCGCAGGTTCTCCGCAGTTCGATCCATATGACGACGCAGCCGTCGAGGTGACCGCTCCGGCAGAGGCGGCGAGCGCCCCGGCAGAGGCGACACCCCAGCCGCACCCGACCGACGAGACCCCGCTGGACACGCAATCGACCGACTGACCGATCCGTTCGGTACCGCGGGGCTGCGCGCAGCCACACTGTCCGCGTGGACGTCCTCGCCCACTCGATTGCGTGAGGACGCGGCCACCGAAGCCGACCTGGTGCGCGGCGGTTACCGCGATCGACTGCTGACCGAGCTCGCGCAGAACGCCGCCGATGCCGCATCACGCGGCGGCGAGCCCGGGCGAGTTCGAGTGTGGCTCACCGGCCGGGAACTGCACGTCGCCAACACCGGGGCTCCACTCGACATCGGCGGGGTGCATGCGCTCACTGCGCTGCGTGTGTCGGAGAAGGCTGTATCGGCGAATTCCGCCGATGTGGGCCGCTTCGGCGTCGGATTCACCGCCGTGCGGGCCGTCGCCGATGAGATCGAGTTTCGTTCTCTCTCAGGTGGATTGCGGTTCAGCGCGGCGTCGACGCGACAGGAACTCGACGCTGGCGGACTTCACCTGCCGAGTGATGAGATGCCGGTTCTGCGGCTCGTCTGGCCTTCGAACGAGCCGCCCCGCGAGGGATATGCGTCCGAGATCGTGCTGACGCTGCGCGATGATGACGGCGATAACCTGCTCCGCGAGATGCGCACGGAGGCAACCGATCTGCTTGTGGAGTTGCAGTCGCTCGAGTCCATCGATATCGCAGGTACACGCATCGATCGAACCGTGGCCGAGCTGGGTAACGGCCTCGAATCGGTTTCCGTCGGCGATCGCCGGTGGTGGCAGTTCCGGGCCCCGCACGCGCGCTGGCTGATCCCGATCGTCGACGGTATGCCCACGCCGTCGGGACCGGATGTTCTTCGCGCGCCGACACGTTCGGATGAGGAACTCTCGCTGCCGGCGCTGATCGTCGCCGACGTGCCCATGCAGCCCGACCGACGCCGCGTGCTGCCCGGAGCGAACATCGACGGGCTCGCGGACGGCTACGGCGACCTGCTCGCAGCGCTTCCGCCCGCTGCTCGGCCGCGCTTCGTGCCGGTCCCCGGGTTCGCCCGCAGCGAGGTCGACGGTGTGCTGCGAGAACGGATTCTGCGTGAGTCCTCGGCGACGGCCTGGTTGCCCGGCGCCGCGGGTGCAGATCTGGTCCCGTCGCGGGCGTTACTGCTGCCCGGATCCACTGCGGAACTTCTCGCGTTGCTGGTGGAGGTATTCGGCAACCTCGTCGACGCGTCGCTGTCCGGTCCGCGGCACGCGGCTGCTCTGGCTGCGCTCGGTGTGCAGCGGATCGGTCTGGCGGAGCTGGCCGAGATGCTGGCGAATGTCGAGCGCGAGCCGTCGTGGTGGGGGGCGCTCTACGACGCCCTGCTGCCGCTCGTCGCCGACGGCACCCAGGTCGAAGAGCTTGCGGCACTGCCCGTTCCACTGGCGGACGGAAGAATGGTCACCGGCCCGCGCACCACCGTGCTCGGAGCTGAGATCGGTTCGGGCGCCGCCGCATTCGAGGGGCTGCATTGGGCCAGGCTCGTGCATCCGGACGCAGCGCGCCGTCTCCTCGCGCAGCTCGGTGCCACGGACGCGACTCCCACCGATCTGCTGTCCGATCCCGCCCTCGAGGCGTTGCTGGAGGACCTCGACTGGGACGACGAGGAGGCCGTCGACGGCCTCGCCGAGACGGTGCTCACGCTCGCCCGGGATGCGAGGGAACTCCCGTCGTGGCTCGGTGCGCTTCCGCTGACGGATTCGCACGGGGAGGTGCGGGCAGCTGACGAGCTACTGCTGCCCGACGCGCCGCTCGCTCGGCTCCTCGCCGAGGACTCACCGTTCGGGCTGGTGGCCAGCTCGACAGTGGACCGGTACGGCGCCGACGCGCTGCGCGCGGTCGGGGTGGGGTGGGATTTCGGCATCGTCACCGACGATCTTCCTACCGGGCCGGATCACGATCTCGACGACGAGGAAACGTGGTGGGCCTCGCTGCCGGAGGATCCTGCGGAGCTTGTCGCCGTGCGCGATCTGGATCTGGTGGACTCGCGGCTGTGGCCGCAAGCGTTGACACAGTTGGCGTCGAACCCCAGCACGCACGCCGCGGCGGCGGCTGCGGACGGATACACCGCGTGGTGGCTGCGCACGCACGCACGCGTCGACGGCGCGCCGCTGGGAACTTTTCGGGCGCCGTCGGACGAGAGTTTCGCGGGTCTGCTGGACCCCTTCGAGCACCCGCATGCGGACGAGCTGGCGGCTGCGTTGGCACCGGCCACGTGTGAGGGTGCGTGGTTCACTCGGGTGATTCTCGAGCGACTCGCCGATCCCGTCAGATCACCTACTCCGGCGGTGATCGCCAGAGCTCACCGATCGGTTGCCGAGGCAGTGGCATCCGGCAGAGTCGATCTCGACGACCTCGATCTACCCACGCGGGTGCGAACGATATCCGGTGCTGTCGTCGACCCGGACGACGCGGTGATCGTGGATCGGCCGTGGTTCGCCGGTGTCGTCCCGTCGAACGTGGCTGTGCTGTCCTCGATGGCGACCGCTTCGGTTCTGGCCTCGGTGCTGGACGTGCGCACCGCATCGGAGTCGATCGAGGCCGACGTCCTGGGAGTCGGACGGGTCAGTTCGTGGGATCGAGAGCCGGGAGCTGTGTTGGCCTGCGCCGCGATGGGTTTGGAGCTTCCCGTCGGACAGGTCGTCGTGCACCGCGAACTCGCGGTGCGATTGCGCGGCGCGGTCAGCGGTGAGCGATCGGTGAGCTGGTGGGTCACCGAGGATGGAACGACGCACTGCGCCGACAGCTGGCACCGACCCGTGGACGGTCGGGCCTAGATGGATATCGGGATACTGCAGTGGATGGTCGAGCACCGCGCTGCATGGCTGACGGCGGTCTTCCTGGTCGTCACGACTGCGGGGAACACGGTGTGGATGTTCGTCTGGGCGAGCGCCGGCTGTGCGGCGCTACTGACATCCGGGCGTCGCGCGGACGCCGTCCTGGTTGCCGGCTCGATGCTGACGGGGTGGGGCGTGATGAACGCGATCAAACTGATCGTGGGGCGCGAGCGCCCACCGGAGCCCGAACGGCTGGTCGACGTTGCGTCGCACGCGTTTCCGTCCGGGCACGCGATGATGTCGGCGCTGCTGGCCACGCTCGCGATCGCAGTCATGCTGCGATCGCGGACGTGGTGGCTGCACAACTTCACCTTGCTCGCCGTCCCGATCGCGGCGACCCTGGTGATCGGTTTGTCCCGGATCTACCTGGGTGCGCATTGGACGACGGATGTGCTGGCGGGATGGATCCTCGGCGCCCTCTGGGGGCTGCTGTGGATCTCCGTCTTCAGCAGGTTCAGCGTGCGTAGTCGCTTCGCTGGGCGATCACGAGCAGCTCGTCGCGCATCGACGGGCTGCTGACGGAGTGCGCGCGTGCGTAGAGAGCGCGGAGCGAGCGAGTGTGGTTGCGGCGGGTGCGGAACTGAGAAACGAGCTTCATGGCATGGCTTTCGTAGATCGTGTGGTTATCAACTGACATAACCCATGGTCCACGTTAACTCTGTGTAACTCAACCGATCAAGTAGTGAGTTTCCGCACGTCAGAGCGCTACAGCAGTGAGCCATGCGACGATGCGATGGCGCGGGTGACGGCGGTAACTCTCGAGCCGCCGCTAGTCGAGGCCGCGTTGGGCGGTCTTGTCCCCGCGCCGCGACGCAGCACGCTGCACGAGAAAAACCACGAAACCGGCGGTCCCGACGCCTATTCCGGCCCAGCAGGTATGGAGCGCGTACGCCCAACGGTCGCCGGCGAGCAGTACCACCACGGTGGCTGCGATCCACAGCCCGATGCCCGCGGCGATCACCGGTGTGGGGTTGGTCATGCGAGGGCTCAGCACCTGCGGTTCTGGCTCACGCTCCACGAAATGTAGGTTACCCCCATGGCACTGTCGCCCAGGCTCCTGGACAACTACTTCAAGATCACCGAGCGTGGATCCACCGTCGGATCAGAGGTGCGCGGCGGGGTCGTCACCTTCGTCGCGATGGCCTACATCGTGGTCCTCAATCCGCTTATCCTCGGTAGCTTCTCCGCCGACGACGCAGCCGCGAAGACCGATGTGCTGGGCAACATCCTGCCGGTGGCTCAGGTCGCCGCGGTCACCGCGCTCGTCGCCGGATTCATGAGCATTCTGTTCGGCATCGTCGCCAACTATCCGTTCGGCATCGCTGCGGGTCTCGGTATCAACACGCTGCTGGCGGTGAGCATCGCACCGCAGGTGACGTGGCCGGAAGCCATGGGGCTGGTCGTGATCGACGGCATCATCATCGTGCTGCTGGCCGTCACCGGCTTTCGCACCGCAGTGTTCAACGCGATCCCGATGGAACTCAAAGCCGCCATCGCCGCGGGCATCGGCGCCTTCATCGCCTTCATCGGACTGGTCGACTCCGGTTTCGTCCGGCGCGTCCCCGACGCGGCCGGCACGACGGTTCCCGTCGGTCTCGGTATCGACGGTTCCATCGCATCCTGGCCGACGGCGGTCTTCGTCTTCGGCCTGTTGCTGATGGGCGTTCTGGTGGTGCGGAGAATCCGCGGTGGCTTGCTCATCGGCATCGTCGTGACCACCGTCGTCGCAGCCATCGTCGAGGCCGTCACCGACGTGGGGCCGTCGAACGGCGTCGACCCCAAGGGTTGGAATCTGAGCGTTCCGCTGTTGCCCGAGCAACTCTTTCAGGTTCCGGATCTCGCCCTCGTCGGTGAGGTGGATCTGCTCGGTGCGTTCACTCGGATCGGTGTGCTGGCCGCGAGCTTGCTGGTGTTCACTCTCGTGCTCGCCAACTTCTTCGATGCCATGGGCACCATGACGGGCCTCGGCAAGGAAGCGAAACTCGTCGACTCCAAGGGCACGCTGCCGAAGATCGGCAAGGCACTCGTCATCGAGGGGACCGGCGCGATCGCCGGCGGCGGCGCCTCGGCATCGTCGAACACGGTGTTCGTCGAATCGGCATCCGGCATCGCCGAGGGCGCCCGCACCGGTTTGGCCAACGTCGTCACCGGAGTGCTGTTCCTCGCAGCGATGTTCCTGACGCCGCTGACGGCGATCGTGCCGATCGAGGCTGCGGCTCCGGCGCTGGTCATCGTGGGTGCGTTGATGATGGGGCAGGTTCGCGACATCGACTTCAGCCGGTTCGAGATCGCCCTGCCTGCGTTCCTCACCATCGTCGTGATGCCGTTCACGTTCTCGATCGCGAACGGGATCGGAGTCGGGTTCATCGCCTGGGTCGTACTCGCGGTCGGCGGAGGCAAAGCGAAGTCGGTTCATCCCCTGCTATGGATCGTTGCGCTGTTGTTTGTCGCTTATTTCGTCGTAGGACCCATCACGGACGCCGTTACCTGAGCTGATCGGTGCAGGTAGGCGTAGTCTCTGCGCTGTGACGTCGGGACACAGTGTCAAGGACAACCGTGAATTGGCGAGCGATCTGTCGCTCGCGGTGGTGAGATTGACTCGCTATCTCAGGGGTCGGAGGGTCGACTCGCAGGTGTCGCTGACTCAGCTGTCAGCACTGGCAACTCTCAGTCGTGAGGGCGATATGACTCCGGGTGCGTTGGCCGCCCGTGAGCGCGTCCAGCCACCGTCGATGACCAGGGTCATCGCCTCGCTGGCCGAATTGGGGCTGGTCGAGCGCACCGCGCACCCCACCGATGGCCGTCAGGTGATCGTCTCGTTGTCGCCGGCGGGGCACGCACTGATCGCCGACGAGGCCAGCGCCCGCGAAGCTTGGATGACGGCTCAGCTGGCCGGGCTAGACGAGACTCAGTTGGCCGTGCTCCGTGATGCGGTGGACATCATCGGAGCCCTGGTGAGTGACTCGGAGTAGTTACCTAGGTTTATTATCTTCAGAGTGGCTGCTTCGCCGATCTTCGCCGCGCTTCGCACGCGCAACTACCGGTTGTGGGCGTCCGGGCAGATCGTCTCGCTCGTGGGCACCTGGATGCAGCGTGTCGCGCAGGACTGGCTCGTACTGACCCTGTCCGGGGGTAACGGTCTGGCAGTGGGCATCGTCATGGCTCTGCAATTCGGGCCCACTCTGGTGTTGTCGGTGTGGGGTGGAGTGCTCGCCGACAGATACGACAAACGCACGCTGTTGATGATCACCCAGGCGTTTGCTGCCGTCTGCGGGCTGGCTCTCGGCCTTCTCGACGTCGGCAATGTCGTCGAACTGTGGCACGTCTACGTCATCGCATTCATCCTCGGTTGTTCCTCGGCCATCGATGCCCCGGTCCGCCAGTCGTTCACCATCGAGATGGTCGGCCAGGAGAAGCTGTCCAACGCGATCGCGCTGAACTCGATGACGTTCAACATGGCGCGCATCATCGGACCGGCCATCTCGGGTGTGCTCATCACCGTGATCGGTACCGGCTGGGTCTTTCTCATCAACGCAGCCTCCTTCACCGCAGTGTTCGCGGCGTTGCTGGCGATGCGCGTGAAGGATCTCTTCGAGGTCGAAAGGGCCCCGCGCGCAAAGGGACAGGTGCGCGCGGGGTTCGCCTACGTGCTGTCCAGGCCCGATCTACGGGTGCTGCTCGCGACGGTCTTCATGGTCGCCACATTCGGGCTGAACTTTCCCCTTGCCCTGGCGGTGCTCGCGCGCAACACCTTCGGGAGCGGCGCCGCCACATACGGGCTGCTCTCGACCGCCCTCGCGGTGGGCACTCTCGCCGGTGCGACGCTCGCTGCAAGGCGGGCGAAGGCGCCTCGGCTGCGGCTGTTCCTCGGCGCGGTCATCGTGTTCGGTGTGTTCGAAATACTCGTCGGCCTCATGCCGAACTATGTTCTCGTCGCGATCCTGCTCGTCCCGACCGGCGCTCTGACGCTGACGTTCACCACATCGGCGATGAACATCCTGCAGATGTCGGTGCCCTCGGACATGCGTGGCCGCGTCATGGGCATCTACATGCTCTGCTTCCTCGGTGGCGCGCCACTCGGGAGTCCGGTCCTGGGGTTGCTGGCCGACGTGCTCGACCCGCGCGCGCCACTGCTGATCGGTGGGGTCGTCTCGCTTGCCACTGGTCTGTTCGCTGCGGTGTATCTGCTTCGGCACAACAACCTGAGACTCTCGCTCAGCAGGCCTGCGGCGGGACACCGCATTCCCGTACTGGACGTGCTTCAGATCCAACCGTGACGGCGCGCCACCGCAGCTGCCTCGTGCCGGTTGGCCGCCCCCAGCTTTGCGGCGGCCGAGGACAGGTAGTTGCGCGTGGTGCCCTGTGTCAGGTGCGCACGTGCGGCGATCTCGGCGACGGACGCACCATCGGCCGCGAACTCGAGGACATCGGCTTCCCGCGGCGTCAAAGGTGAGTCGCCCGCACCGATCGCCTCGGCAGCAAGCGTCGGGTCGACGTAGCGTCCGCCCGAGTGGACGGTGCGAACTACCTCGGCGAGCGTCGCGGCCGAGGTCGTCTTGGGGAGAAATCCGCGGACACCTGCAGCGAGGGCCTTCTTGAGATAACCCGGTCGGCCGTGGCTGGTGACGATGATCGCCGCGCAGGTCGGTACCGAACGGGAGATGAGGGCGGCCGTCTCGATGCCGTCGATGCCGCCCATCTGGAGGTCGAGCACGGCGATGTCAGGCCCGAACTTCTCGGCGGCAACGACCGCTGCCTCGCCCGACTCCGCTTGCGCGACGATTTCGATGTCGTCCTCGAGCGCGAGTATCGTCGCCAGCGCAGTGCGAATGAGGTTTTCGTCGTCGGCCAGGAGCACGCGAATCATCCGGCCTCATTTCCGAATGTGGCGATCAGCGTGAAGCGATCGTCATCGCGGACGGACTCGACGGACCCTCCCACGGTAGCGAGTCGCTCACGCAGACCTGCGATGCCCGATCCGTCGCTGCTCGAGCGGATACGCGGCTTGTCGTTGACGATGCGTACCGAGTGGGCCGTCACCTCGATTCGGCAGTGCGTTGCATCGGAGTGGCGCAGGATGTTCGTCGCACCTTCGCGCACGATCCACGCTGCGGCCTCGGCAAACTCCGCCTGCACCGCATCGGGGCTGCCGATCACCTCGGTGTCGATTCCGGCCGCTGTCAGCAGCGAGGACGCCCCCTCGATCTCGGCCCGAAGGTCTATCGACCGGTATCCACGCACCAGCTGCCTCGCCTCGGTCATCGATTGCTGCGCCAAATCGCGGACCTCGTCCATCTGGTCCGCGGCGCGGTCGTCACCACGCCGTGAAAGTGCAGCCGCCAATTCGCTTTTGACGGCGATGGCGGACAGCGACCGTCCGACGACATCGTGCAGGTCCCGCGAGAATCGCAGGCGCTCCTCCGCAACGGACAGGGCAGCTGCTGCGTCACGCGATGAGTCGAGCTCGGTGACGATGTGCAGCTGCCACATCGATATTTGCACGGTGAAGGCCATCAGCACCACGATGAAGAACGTCGCACCGGCGCCGACGGGGCCGTAACCGGTGAAGAACGCCCCCGCCGCGACCACGACTGCGAGGACGAACGACCACCGCAAGGAGATCACCGCCGTCACCGGAACCGAGGCGATCAGCAGGGCCCACAGCGCCACCTGCGAGGGCCCGGCGAACGCAGCGACCAGTGCCCCCGCGACACACGCTCCCAACGGCCACCGGATTCCTCCACCAGCAGTGCCGCCGATTCGCGGCAGTCGCAGCAGTACTACGACCGCTGCCGCGCAACACACCGTCAGCGCCGCCGCGACGATCCACGCATTCGTGCCGATCGAGTCGGTTACCGCGGCGATCGCGATGAGCACACAGATTCCGACGAACGATTGACGCGTGTACAGGCGCACCTTGTCCACCTCGGAGCTGCCCTTCCAGGCGAGGCGGGGGTCGAGGTACTGCCGCAGCTGCATACGGTCCACCATTCCAGATTCCACCGTCTTTCAATCCCTCGACCGTGTCCTACGCACGCGGCTCCCAGCGAAAGTGAGTCTTCGCGATGACGATCGAACCGACGATCCAGGCCGTCGTGACGAGCAACGGCGTGGTGGATTCGGAGAAAGTCTCGGCGAAGGAGAGGGGAGCTGCTGCCGGGTCCGTCCTGCCGATCCACCCGAGATCGACGAGATCGAGCACGGCCGCAAACGGAGTCAGCTCGATCACGGTGCCTAGCGAATCGGGTGCAATGCTCCGCATGAACGACGTGCCGGCCATCGCAAGCAGGATGACGGGCATACTCGTGATCTGAGCAGCTTCAGCGTTTCTGGTGAACGTGGAGGTGATCAAGGCCAGTGCCGCGAACATCGCTGCGCCCCCGCCCAAGGCTGCGATGAGTAGCACCGGGTTCACCGGCAGGCTACCGCCGAGGGCGATGACGAATGCGGCGACGACGATGGTGAGCACCGTGGTGAGCGCGAACGACGGTATCGCAGGGCCCAGGAGAATCTCATTGTCGGTCGCCTCACCGGTCCGAAGTCGCTTGAGTACCAACTCGTCCCGCCTCGTCGCGTACGCCGAGAGCAGGTTGTAGTAGACCAGGAACACGAGCAGGAACAGCGCGAAAACCTCGAGAGCCGAGGACACGGTGGCGTCGGGCAGGCTGCCGTTCTCGCGTCCGATGAACAGGAAGGCCACCGGGAACAACAGTGGCATGACCAGTGCATTGAACAGCAGTACCCGATTGCGAACGAGCAGAGTGAATTCCGCGCGAGCGAGAGCGGTCGAAGTACTCATGCTGCGACCTCCTTGCTGTTTTCGAACTGGTTGCGACCGTCGAATTCGTCGGCAATGGACAGGAACACGGTTTCGAGCGACGCGGCGCGCGCGTCCAGACCGTCGATGCGTACCCCGCTGCGCTGCGCCCACAGCAGAAGCTCGGTGAGCGTGTCCTGCAAGGAGGACGTGTCGATGACGAGACGTCCGTCCTCGATGTCCACGCTCGCGCCGGCCAGCTCGGGTAGTCGTACGTCGGGAAGATCGAGTCGGATCCGTGCCGGGTGACCGGCCACCACATCGGCGACGGTGCCGCTGCGGACAACTCGTCCCCGGTGCATGATGGCGAGTCGATCGCAGAGCCGTTCGGCCTCGTCGAGGTAGTGGGTGGTCAACATGATCGTCACTCCGGAGGCGCGGAGTTCCTCGATCAACCTCCAGGTGTTGCGGCGGCTTTCGGGATCGAGTCCTGTCGTCGGCTCGTCGAGGAACAGCACGCGGGGCTGACCGATGATGGCGCAGGCCAGATCCAGGCGACGCTGCTCGCCCCCGGAGAGAAATTTCACCCGAGTGTCGGCACGATCGGCCAGATCCACGCGGGCAAGCACATCGCGCGCAGGCAGTGGATTGCTGCAGGTTCCCGCCCACATCTCCACACTTTCGAGTGTGGTCAGGTCGGACGGCAGACCGCCCTTCTGCAGCATGATCCCGAGAGTCGGCCGCACCTCGCGGCGCTGCGCGATCGGATCCATACCCATGATGGAGACCGTGCCCTGGCTGGGACGTGAAAGCCCCTGGATCACTTCGAGCGTCGAGGTCTTGCCGGCGCCGTTGGTGCCGAGCAGCCCGAACAGCTCGCCCTCCTCGACGGACAGACTCAGATCACTCACGGCCTCGAAAGCGCCTCGGCCGCTGCCGTATCGCCGCGTCATACCGGTGACCTCGATGATTCCGTCGACGCGGGTGCTCATGACTTGCTCCAGCCGCGCAGACCCACTGCGAATCGTCCGGCCAACAGCACGAGCGAGACGCCGAAGATGGCCCACACGAGTGGCGTCGGTCCCACGATCGCGAACAAGGCTCCCAGCACAGCCAGGGAGATGACGATGACGACGATCTCACGCGCCATCGTCGGCGCCGGTCCGAACTCCACGAGATCGGTGAACAGGTTTCCTTCGTCCGGTTGTTTCATACCTCGAAGTTTGCCGACAACCCTGCTCGCCCAGTAGTGCACGGCATCATCGACTCCGATGACGGAGTCATGGTCCGCTCATGACTAATGTCAGGTGAGCGCTCCCTAGAAAGCCCAACCCAGCACCGCGGCACGGTCCGTCGCGAATGCGATGTCCACGGTGTGCAACGCTTCCGGCGTCCTGCTCCACAGGCGCGAGGCCGCAGCAAATCTGGTTGCGCGGTGCGTGCCGAAGTACATGGCCGAGAGCACGTCGAGCTTCATCTTCGCGTCCGGAGCCGCCTCGGTGGGCGTCACCGTCGCCCGACCGCCGGAGATGGTGACGTCGAAGTTGCCACCGGCGTCGAGGAACGGGTCCTCCACCTCGATGACGAACTGCGCGTCGACGCCGTACGTGCGGGCCTCGAGGGCGGTCTTGACGTCCATGATTCGGCACCACAGGGCGTCGAAGTGGCCGGTGATCTTGGGCAACCGATTACTGGTCAGCAGAAACGGCAACGCCTCGTCGGGCGCCTGATTGACCTCGATCGTGTCGACGAGGTCGACCCCGGCCAGGACCTGCCACAACTCGGCGTACGCCTGATCGGTGACGGCGATGAATTCCTGCACGACGATCTTGCTCTCGGTGGCGCTGCGGCGATAGGCGACGTAGCCGTCGGCGTGGGCGATGAAGAACAGCTCGGTCAACCCCTGCCGGCGGTTCTCCCTGTCCGCGAAGAACCGTTCCCAGCGAATCGGCGGCTTGGGCTGTGCGCCCGGGGTCACTCGCTGCCAGCGATGGTAGATCTCCGGAAGCAGCCTCGACGCCTCGGCGGATTCGATGAGGCGGACCCCGGTGACGGGAGGGACCTCCGCGTGGAACTGCGAAAAACGGCGATCGAGCACGACGGTGTGCTCCTCGGTGGCGGGGCCGTATCCGAAGCGTCCGTAAATGGTTGCCTCGCTGGCCGTCAGCAACGACAGCGGCGCGCCCGCGGCGTCGAGCTTGCGGTGCTGCTCGGTGAACATCCGACGCAGAATCCCGCGCCTGCGGTGCGTCGGCGCAACCGACACCCACGACACGCCTGACACCTCGACCTGGGCACCGCCGGGAACGGTCACCGACATGGGGAAGTGCATCGCGACACCGACCGGGGTGTCCCCGTCCCAGGCCATCACCACGTGCTTCGAACTCGTGAGGATCTGCGTCTCCGCCAGGTCCTCGGAGTTCTGGTGCTCACCGAAGGCATGGGCGTCGAGCAGCCGGACCGCATCCCAGTCGTCGTCGGTGGCGGTTCTGATCGTGATCGTTTCGTCGGTAGTCATCGCCATCCAGCTTTACACAACAAGCCGCAATTCTCACCAATGCCAAGATGTACCTGTGGCACACGTAATCGACATCGACGATCCAGCCGATCCACGGCTCGACGACTTTCGCGATCTGAACTCCTCCGACCGGCGGCCCGATCTACCCGAAGGGAAAGGTTTGGTGATCGCAGAGGGGGTGCTCGTCGCGGAGCGTCTGCTCGATTCCAGATTCACGCCGATCAGCCTCCTCGGTGTCGATCGCCGATTGCAGGAACTCGGGGAACGACTCGACGGGGTCGACGTGCCGTTCTACCGGGCCAGCGCCGAGGTCATGGCTGCAGCCATCGGATTCCACCTCA
Source organism: Rhodococcus sp. I2R (assembly GCF_020889545.1). Lineage (NCBI taxonomy): Bacteria > Bacillati > Actinomycetota > Actinomycetes > Mycobacteriales > Nocardiaceae > Rhodococcus > Rhodococcus sp. I2R. The sequence goes on along the minus strand of NZ_JAHUTG010000014.1, from coordinate 72,613 downwards.
ACCGGGGCGTACTGGCCGCAGCACACCGGCCACCGGAACTCGAGCTCACCGACGTACTCGACAACGCGCGCACCGTCGTAGTGCTCGAAGGCGTCAACGACCACGAGAATCTCGGTTCGATGTTCCGCAACGCTGCCGGACTCGGCGCGGACGCCGTACTGTTCGGCGCCGCCTGCGCCGATCCGCTGTATCGCCGCGCGGTCCGCGTCTCGATGGGACATGTGCTCAGGGTGCCGTTCGCACGCGTACCCGACTGGCCGCGCGGACTGTCCATCCTGCGCGAACGCGGCTTTCAGACGATCTCGCTGACGCCGAATCCGACAGCAGTGACCCTCGCGGAGGCAATGACCGGTGACAAGGTCGCGTTGCTACTCGGCGCCGAGGGACCGGGGCTGACCGAACACGCGATGCGCGCCACCGACGTGCGAGCACGCATCCCGATGGCACCGGGAACGGACTCGCTCAACGTCGCCACCGCCGCCGCGATGGCATTCTACGAACGAGTGCGCGTACAGGCACCTGGATCACTCGCATGACGGACCGGGACGTCTATTTCACCGGTGTCCCCATCTCGGTGCTGGTGGCGATTCTCGCCGCCATCGCGCTCACCGCCTTTGGAAGCGCACTCGCCGACATCAACGTCCTGCTCGCGATCGGGATCAACTTGATCGTCGTCGGCGGCGGCGCGCCGACCGTGCTCCGATGGCGAAAGATCCCGGTGTGGCGATGGCCGGTCTACGGCGTCTGCGTCGGGGCCGTGATCAGCTTCGTGGCTCTGGGGATTTCCGTCGCCACCACCGTGTGATGGACCGAGGTCGGGGCTGCTTCGGCGGCGTCGAATCGGTCACCGACGGTGGCTGCTGATTCGGCGGCAACTGCCCGGGCGCATACAGGGTGAACCCGCTCACCGGCAGCGAATGCGGGTCGAGTTCCTCGCCGCGGGGCGCTTCGGTGTAGCGGAAACCGAGCCACTCGGCGTTGGCCGCTTCCGCGAACTCCTGCGGATGGAACGGCAGTGACTGCGGGTCCGGCATGACACCCGGTGGGTACATCAGCGGATGCTCACCTGCCCAGAACGGACGCTCCCACACCAGCGGGAGCCCGGTGTCCTCGTAGATGTAGATGGGTGTGGCGCTGAACGAGCGGCGCAACGCCCCGCGCTCCCAGTATGCGAACGCCCCCCAGGCCGTCTCCGGGTCGGTGGATACGAGATACGTTCGGTCCGAGGCCAAGGGTCGCGTCCACACATCGGGCAACGACGACGGTTTGGCCAGGGACAAATTCGGCCCGCACACCACGGTCACGCCCGGATAGCACCCGACGAAGACCTCGTCGGGGGAGGCATGGGTCGCATCCACGATCGACGTCTCACTCGACGGGACCGCGGTGTATTCCGGGAAGAGACTCTCGACGAGCGCCCTCGCGGCCCCCTGGTCGGATGACGTCACATGCCGCAGCAGCGACATCGAATCAGGTGCGTCGACATACCAGATGGTTGATGCTTTGACCCCCACTCCCGGCACCCTTCTTGATCGACGTGGAATCGACCATGTTCAGCTGTGGCCGCTGCTGCGGACACCCAGCAGCACATCTTCCCACGACGGCATCGCGGGCTTGCCCTTCTTGTCGCGTTTCGGCGCCGGAGCGCTCTCGTGCCGGGGTTCGGAGCGGGCGGACTCGGCACTCGGAGACTCGTTGCTGGGGGACTCGTTGCTGGGGGACTCACTGCTGTGGGACTCGAGCTCGCCGTCGATCTCGCTGTCCGCCGTGGTCCCGTAGTACTCGTCGAAGGACTGCTGCTGCGAGTCTTCCTGTCCCGAAGCGGAGTCCCCCGGTGCAACTTCGAGTGCGCGAACCGGTGCGAGTCCGCGAAGCTGACGACCGAAGTCGGGGTCGACCAGTTCCGAGGCGGCGTCGTCGAGCGGGGTGATGGTGCCCCCGTGACCGTCCGGCAGGAACTGCCAGTGCGCTTTGTTCGTGGTGCGTCCGGCCTGCCACTTCAGCTGCGCGACCCACTTGTTGTCCTCGTCGCGCCAGGCGTCCCACGTGGCGTCGTCGAGGTGGTGGCCGCGGCCACGGAAGGCAAGGGCGACCACTTCTGCCAGAGTCTGCACCGCCGGGCCGTCGGAGCGCAGCGGATGGCCGGCCTGAGCCATCGATGCGGCCTGTGACCGTTCGAGCAGAACCGGATGCGCGAAGACCTCGACTCGGCTCAATGCCATCCCGGAATCGGCCGCAACCTGTTCGACGGTGGCGCCTGCACGGATTCGAGCCTGTATCTCTTTGGGCCTGAGCAAACTGTCCATTTCGATCTCAATCTGTCCTAGTCGAGCGATGTCGCCGCGTGAGGCCGCGCGGAGCTTGTCGTCGGCCGGAAGCCGGAATTTGTCGCCGGTCTTGGGATCTGTACAGATCACGTATTGCCCGTCCGGTTCGAGACCGATCACGCGTAGATCTCGCACCTTGACCTCCTCATCGCGCCGGCTCGCGATATCGTCCTGCTCGACAGTAATCCACCTGTGATCTGTGCCGCGTGTCCGACACGCATCCTGCCCAGTCGAACACTAGTCATCGTTCTCGCCCGTTGCACACGATCGCTGCTGTCCCTCTCAACTTCGTTGCGCTCCAAAGGCTTACCGAACGCAGACGCCCCCGCCCGCTGAGCGCACCAATTGGTGCGCTCAGCGAACGGGGGCGCGTGTCGTTCGCTCGGATCAACCGAGGTTGGAGACGACCCAATCGATGCTCTTGGTGAGCGCGGTGATGTCGTCCGGCTCGATGGCCGGGAACATACCTACGCGAAGCTGATTGCGTCCCAGCTTGCGGTACGGCTCGGTGTCGACGATGCCGTTGGCCCGCAGGATCTTCGCGACCTGCGCGGCGTCGATCTTGTCGTCGATGTCGATGGTGCCCACGACCTGGCTGCGATGCGTCGGGTTCGTGACGAACGGGGTGGCGAACTCGCTCGCGGTGGCCCAGTCGTACAGGCGCGACGAGGACTCGGCCGTGCGCGAGGTGGCCCAGTCCAAGCCGCCGTTGCGGTTCAGCCACTCGATCTGATCGGCGAACATCAGCAGCGTCGCCACCGCCGGAGTGTTGTATGTCTGGTCCTTGCTGCTGTTGGCGATGGCAATCGGCAGCGACAGGAAGTCCGGAACCCACCGGCCCGTGGACGCGATCTCGCTGACGCGCTCGAGTGCCGCTGGGCTCATCAACGCAACCCACAGCCCGCCGTCGGCGGCGAAGCACTTCTGCGGTGCGAAGTAGTACACATCGGAATCGGCGATGTTCACCGGAAGACCACCGGCACCCGAAGTCGCATCGATCGCGATGAGAGCATTCTCCGAACCGGCCGGGCGGCTGACCGGAATGGCCACACCCGTCGAGGTCTCGTTGTGTGCCCACCCGATGAGGTCCACCGACGGATCCGACGTGGGCTCGGGCGCGCTGCCCGGGTCGGCCTTGACGACGATGGGATCGCCGATGAATGGATTGTTCTTGGCAACCGAGGCGAACTTCGAGCTGAACTCACCGTTGGTCAGGTGCAGCGACTTCTCGCGAATCAAACCGAATGCCGCAGCATCCCAGAACGCCGTGGTGCCGCCGTTGCCGAGCACGACCTCGTAACCGTCCGGGAGGGAGAACAGGTCTCGCAGGCCACCGCGCACCCGAGCGACGACGTCCTTGACCGGCTTCTGGCGATGGCTGGTACCGAACACGGATGCACCCACGTCGACCAGGGACTGCAACTGCTCGGGGCGGACCTTGGACGGTCCGCAGCCGAAGCGTCCGTCGGCGGGCAGAAGATCAGCGGGAATGATCGGCGTATCGGCCATTGAACAGCGCATCCTAGCGTCGAGGGAATATGGCCCCTACAGGGTAGTCGCTGCTGGTTGACAAGTTTCGCGCAGGTTTCGGCGGATGGTGGCGGTCGCGTCGCGCGCGTGGGCCGCCCGCCCGTCATTCGCGCGCTTTGCGGTTGTTCGCGCGGGTTGCAACGTGCGCGGTTGGCTGCAAGGTGCGCGAATCAAGCCTCGGGCGGTCCGAAGGTGGTGCGCGGCGCCGGAAGGGTCGCGGCGAGTTCGATGGCGCGCTTCAGCTTCTCCACGAGCCGTTCGGGGTGTTCGAGATCTGCCCAGGTCCAGCGCACGACGATCCACCCGTGTGAGCGCAAAGCATCCTCGCGCTTCTTCTCTGCCACCACGGCATCACTTGCAGACTGTCCTGGTCGCAAGTACTTCGAGTACTTGACCCTCCCGTCGAACTCGCCGATCACGCCGAGGTCGGTGAACAAGAAGTCGACCCTGGCGATGAAGAGGCCGGACTCGCTGTACAGATTCACTTGCATCGCTGGACGGGGAAGCCCTGCGTAGTGCATGCGCACTCGGCTGCGTGATTCACCGACACTGTCGCTGAGGTCGCTGCAGAAATCGAGTACACGGCGAGCCTTGACCGCACTCTTCTTTCCGCTGCGACCCAACGCTTCGGCTACACCGATGACGGTGAGCAGGCGTCGATTGAGCGCTGCATCTGCCGCACACACGGCAGCTTCGAACGACAACGTCTTGCACAGATCGGCAACTGTCCGTTCTGGTGAGGTCACCGCAATTCCCTGAATGCTCACGACATCCTTGGAACTCAGAAACGCCGGGTGGAGATGACGTGAAGCTGATTTGCGGCCACCGCCCGGCCGGTCCACCGTGAAGTGAACGCGCTGCAAGTCCGGCGACCACAACGGGATTGAATGCAAGAGGGCGGCCGACTGGTGGCTCACCACCAACTCGCTGCGGGCGGCTGCGGCGTGTGCGCGAATGTGCAGTCGGTGGCGGTCGTCAGGACTCATGGAGTTCAGCTGGGCGGTCGGAGCGAAGGCACCTCGGCGTAGGCGTTCGATGGAGCCGCTGTTCGTAGCGGATCGAATGTCACCGTCGGTCGATCCGGAACGTACGAGCTGGCTACGCAGTAGTAACGGATCGTCGTCGAGGTTCATGCCGACAATGCTGAAGCTCGACGGGCCGCTGCGATAGCTGTGGATAACGAAGCTGTGGATAAGTGAATTTCCGGTACGATGCCGCGATTCCTCAGCCGGCGTGCAGCATTCGCGCGCTTTACGGTTGTTCGCGCGGGTTGCAACGTGCGCGGATGGCTGCAAGGTGCGCGAATCAAGCGTCCGCGAATACAACCCCCAAACGCACACCGCCGCCACCGTTGGACGGTAGCGGCGGTCGGGAGGGAGGGGATCAGATGATCTGGCCCCACCCGTCGACGGACTCGGGCTTGCGCGGGGCCGGTCCGGTGTAGATCGCGGCCGGGCGGACGAGCTTGCCGAGTCGCTTCTGCTCGAGGATGTGCGCACACCATCCGGCGGTGCGGCCACAGGTGAACATCGCGGGCATCATCCGGGTGGGGACCTCGGCGAAGTCCAGGATGACCGCGGCCCAGAATTCGACGTTGGTCTCGATGGCGCGATCGGGGCGACGCTCGCGCAGTTCGGCCAGCGCGGCTTGCTCGAGCGCAGCAGCGACCTCGTAGCGAGGCGCATTCAGTCGCTTCGCCGTCGCACGCAGCACGCGGGCACGCGGGTCCTCGGCGCGGTAGACGCGGTGCCCGAAGCCCATGAGCTTTTCTTTGCGGTCGAGGATGCCCTTGACGAGTCCGCGGGGGTCGTCGGTCTTCTCGACCTCTTCGATCATCGGAAGTACGCGTGCCGGTGCACCGCCGTGCAGTGGACCGGACATCGCGCCGATGGCCCCGGACAGCGACGCGGCGACGTCGGCGCCGGTGGAGGCGATGACGCGTGCGGTGAAGGTGGAGGCGTTCATGCCGTGCTCGGCGGCGGAGACCCAGTACGCGTCGATGGCCTCGGTGTGCGCGGGGTCGGGGTCGCCCTTCCATCGCGTCATGAAGCGTGCGGTGACGGTCTCGCACTGATCGATTTTCTTCTGCGGCACCGCGGGCTGATAGATCCCGCGAGCGGACTGCGCGACGTAGGACAGCGCCATCACCGAGGCACGGGCGAGCTGATCGCGGGCCGTGGCGTCGTCGATGTCGAGCAGCGGCTGGTATCCCCAGATCGGAGCAAGCATCGCCAGACCGGCCTGAACGTCGACGCGGACGTCACCGGTGTGGATCGGGAGGGGGAACGGCTCGGCGGGCGGCAGCCCGGGGCCGAAGCGGCCGTCGACGAGCAGCGCCCACACATTGCCGAAGGTGACCTTCTTGGCGACGAGATCTTCGATGTCGACGCCGCGGTAGCGCAGTGCGCCGCCGTCCTTGTCGGGTTCGGCGATGTCGGTGGTGAAAGCTACGACGCCTTCGAGGCCGCTGACGAAATCTTCGGGTACCTGTTGACCAGCCATTGCGTGGGGACTCTCCTCGTAGCCGTGCTGCCCGACCCAGCCGTGATGCACGCGCGCGGGACCGTCCGGGCTTGTCCGACCAGAACTTTAGCCGGTCGTACTCGGGAGTAGCGTCTGGGTTCGTGCGGAACGAAAAACGACATCTCGCCGACATGCGCGTCGATTACGGAGAAGACGCCGATCTCGACGTCGACCGGCTCCGCGACGGCTGGCTGCCACTGGCCCAGGAGTGGCTCGCCGACGCCGTCGCCGCGCAGATTCCCGAACCGAACGCGCTGGTACTGGCGACGGTCGATGCCGACGGCCGTCCTGCGACCCGAACCGTCCTGTGCAAGGAGCTCGGTGCGGAAGGCGTCGTCTTCTTCACCAACTACGGATCCGACAAGGGCACGCATCTCTCGCGTACCCCGTACGCGTCGGTGACGTTCCCGTGGATCGGTATCGCGCATCAGCTGACGATTCGGGGTATCGCTGAGAAGGTCTCCGCGGAGACGACCGCGGAGTACTTCGCCACCCGGCCGCGCGGATCGCAGTTGGGGGCATGGGCGTCGAACCAATCACGTCCGATCGACTCCCGAGCGGACCTCGAAGCCGCCTTGGCCGATGTCACGGCTCGGTTCGCCGACCAGGTGGTGCCGGTGCCGCCGAACTGGGGTGGGTACGTCGTGCGACCGGAGACGGTCGAATTCTGGCAGGGCCGCAGCAATCGCCTGCACAACAGGATCCGTTTCACGGTGGCAACCTCGACGGTGACGCGTCTTCAGCCTTGACCGGTTTCTTGTCCCGGGGGTGGACAATGGCAGCCATGGCGGACGCACAGACCTATGAGTTGACGCACGGCAAGTATCGGGCCGACGTGGTGTCGACAGGCGCTGGCCTGCGCAAACTCGAGTACGACGGCTCGCCGTTGACCGAGACGTGGGAGGCGGGCACCAAGCCGCCACTTTCGGCTGGTCTCGTGCTGGCGCCGTGGCCGAACCGGGTCGCCGACGGGAAATTCACCTTCGACCGCGCCGAGTATCAGCTCGAGATCACCGAACCCGCCAAGAACAACGCCAGCCACGGATTCGTGCGGCGCGTGGACTGGACCCTGGTCGATCACGGGGCTTCCCGCGTCGAACAGTCGGTGGATATCGGTGTCCATCAGGGCTGGCCGTTCGAGATAACGGTGAACGTGGTGCACGAGCTCACCGCCGGCGGACTCGTCGTGACCGCGTCCGCGACCAACACCGGCGACGTCGATGCGCCCTACGGAATGGGATTTCACTCCTTCGTCCGGGTCGGGGACGTTCCCCTGGACGAGTGCACGCTCGAATTCTCGGCGGGCACGCGCATGCCGATCGATCCGAAGCGCAGCCTGCCGATCCCGCCCTCGGTGGCCATCGCGGACACCGACTTCGACTTCCGGGCGCCGAAGCTGCTCGAGGGCGTCTGGCTCGACACTCCCTTCAGTGCAGAGTTGCCCGACGAGACCGGCCGCGCTTACCACGTACTGCGTGGCCCGGACGGCACCGCGACTGCTCTGTGGACCGATCGCGAGTTCGACTGGGTCCAGATCTTCACTGCTGACCCGAAGAACGATCAGGCCTATCCCGATCGCGGCCGAGCGTTGGCGATCGAGCCGATGACGTGTCCGCCGGACGCATTCAATTCGGAGATCGATCTGTTGGTCCTCGGGCCGGGCAAGTCCTGGACCGGCACGTGGGGAATGGAGTACCGCGCAGCATGACGATTCTGGTGTGCGGCGAGGCCCTGGTGGATCTAGTGCCTGTGCACGACGGGCCGCTGCTCGCTCCGAAGCTCGGCGGCGGGCCGTTCAACGTCGCCGTATCGCTCGGGCGACTGGGGTCGTCGGTGGCGTTCCTGTCGCGAGTGTCCACCGACCCGTTCGGCGAGCAGATCCTCGCGAGTCTGCAGGATGCGGGCGTCGACACGTCGTGGATCCAACGCGGCGACGAACCGACGACGCTGGCGATGACCACGCTCGCCGAGGACGGCAGCGCCCAATACTCGTTCTACGCCGACGGCACCGCGGATCGTCTCGTGCGTGATCCCGGGGCTCTGCCCGACGAGATCGACGTGCTGTCCTTCGGGACGTTGTCGTTGCTGTACGAGCCCGGTGCGTCGATGTATGCGGCGCTGCTTCACCGCGCCCACGCGGCGGGCAAGTTGACGATGGTCGATCCGAACATCCGTCCGGCGGCGATCGACAGCACCAGTGGCGACATCACCGCCGACGGATTCCGGCTTCGTTTCAGAACGTGGCTGCCGGCCGTCGACATCCTGAAGGTGTCGGAGGACGATTCTCACTGGCTGGGATTGGGTGAAGAAGGTACGACGGTCGACGACTGGCTCGAGCAAGGGGTGACGGCTGTCGTCATGACACGTGGCGGCGACGGTATCTCGGTCTTCACGGCCACCGGCGAGTACTCGGTCCCCGGTGTCCCCGTCGACGTCGTCGACACCATCGGTGCAGGTGACACCGTGCACGGCGCCCTGCTCAGTTTTCTCGTCAGAGAGAGCATTGTCACATCCGGCACGCTGGGTGAGATGGACAGGGAAGATTGGGAACGAGCATTGAGGTTCGCCGCACGGGCCGCAGCCGTCACGGTTTCACGTCCGGGTGCAGACCCTCCGTGGGCGTCCGAGGCGCCGAGAGACTAGTTTCACTATCGAGATAAGAAATTGTCCGTTACATGAGTTCGAGAGGGACCATTCGTGCCCGCTGAGAATGACGCAAAAGCCACCCTCACCTACCCCGGTGGCGAACACATCATGTCCATTGCCAAGGCTACCGACGGCAACGACGGTATCGAGCTGGGGAAGTTGCTGGCCGAGACCGGCTACACGACTCTCGACGGTGGGTTCGTCAACACCGCGTCGACGAAGTCTGCGATCACCTACATCGACGGCGCCGAAGGCATCCTGCGCTACCGCGGGTACCCGATCGAACAACTTGCCGGTAAGTCCTCGTTCATCGAGGTCAGCTATCTGCTGATCTACGGTGAGCTCCCCAGCGAGGACCAGCTCGACAGGTTCACCGACAAGATTCGTCGACACACGCTGCTGCACGAGGACCTCAAGCGGTTCTTCGACGGCTTTCCGCGCAACGCTCACCCGATGCCGGTGCTGTCCAGTGCAGTCAATGCGCTGTCTGCGTACTACCAGGATTCTCTGGACCCCAACGATCCCGAGCAGGTCGAGCTCTCGACCATCCGGCTCCTCGCGAAGCTGCCGACCATCGCGGCCTACGCGTACAAGAAGTCGGTCGGTCAGCCGTTCCTGTACCCGGACAACTCGAAGAGCCTCGTCGAGAACTTCCTGCGGATGACTTTCGGGTTCCCGGCGGAGCCGTACGAGATCGATCCCGAGATCGTCAAGGCCCTCGACATGCTGCTCATCCTGCATGCCGATCACGAGCAGAATTGTTCGACCTCGACGGTTCGGCTGGTCGGTTCGTCCAACGCCAACCTGTTCACGTCCATCTCCGGCGGTATCAACGCACTGTGGGGCCCGCTGCACGGCGGCGCCAACCAGGCCGTACTCGAGATGCTCGACCAGATCAAGGCCGACGGCGGTGATGCTTCCGCATTCCTGCGCCGGGTGAAGAACAAAGAAGACGGCGTCAAGCTCATGGGCTTCGGACACCGCGTCTACAAGAACTTCGATCCGCGCGCCACCCTCGTCAAGGAGACCGCGCACACCATCCTCGACAAGCTGGGCAAGGGTGACGAGCTCCTCGAGATCGCACTCAAGCTCGAGGAGACCGCGCTCACCGACGACTACTTCGTCGAGCGCAAGCTGTACCCGAACGTCGACTTCTACACCGGCCTGATCTACCGCGCTATGGGCTTCCCGCCGCGTATGTTCACGGTTCTCTTCGCCATGGGCCGTCTGCCGGGTTGGATTGCGCACTGGCGTGAGATGCACGAGGACGCCAGCGGCAAGATCGGCCGTCCCCGTCAGATCTACACCGGTTACACCGAGCGCGACTACAAGGACGTCAGCTCGCGCTGAGTACCAGTACGTGAAGCCGCCGGTCCCATATTTCGGGGCCGGCGGCTTTGTCGTCCCCACCCCTCCCGCCGAGATCGAGGTTGTGTACGCATTTCGGCGGTTTTCGGTACACAACCTCGATTTCGGCGGGGGTCAGGGGAGTACGGCTCAGAACTGTCGGCGATTGCCCAGGACCGGCAGTGTCTTGCGAACCGACTCGACGAGCCCGGTGTCGATGTCGACCGTCAGTAGGCCCGGCGTCGCGTCGAGTTCGCCCAGAATCTCGCCGACGGGTGAGCTGACGATGCTGTGTCCGACGCCCCGCGGCGCGGCCCCCTCGGCGTCGGCAGGTTCGGCCTGATCGCAGGCGGCGACGAATGCGGTGCAGTCCAATGCGCGGGCGCGCGCCAGCAGCGACCACTGCTCGACCTTGCCGGGACCGCTGCCCCAGGAGGCTGGGACGACGATCAGTTCGGCGCCGAGGTCGCCGAGCTTCTGGAACAACGCGGGGAAGCGGATGTCGTAGCAGGTCGCGAAGCCGATCGTGACCCCGCCGATGTCGATGGTCAGTGGCTCCGAACCCGGTGCGACGGTGTCGGATTCGGCGAATCCGAACGCGTCGAACAGGTGAATCTTGTCGTAGTGGGCGTCTGTGCCCGGCCCGGTGACGAGCAGGGTGTTGCTCACCCGTCCCTCGTCGGCGGGCGTGAACATTCCGGCGACGACGGTGATGCCGATACGTTGCGCGATCTCGCGAACCGCATCCGCCCAAGGGCCGTCGATGGGCTCGGCGACGCCGCGGATCGGTCCACCGAAGCACCGCATCATCGCCTCCGGAAAGACGACCAGAGATGACCCGGCCTCCTTGGCTGCGTGCGCGTGACTGTCGATGATCTTCAGGTTGTCGGACGGCTCGGTGCCACTCGTGACCTGCGCGAGGCTGATGCGGAGGGTGGTGCCCATCTGATCCTCCTGGTTCGTTTCTTCGGCCATAGACTTTCAGCCTATGGCTTCGCTGACCGCCGGAGCATCCGTCAGCACCTCTAGCTGGGGAAAGCCGTCGTTATCTGCACCTGCTCCGAAAGTCTGACGGCCGCGCCGTAGGGTGGACGTCGTGACGAAGCCAATTATCGAGTTTCAAGCCGGCCCTCCGCCCACCGACCTAGTGGTGGTGGATCTGGTCGAAGGCGACGGCGCAGAAGCGGTTGCCGGCTGCAATGTCGAGGTTCATTACGTCGGCGTCGAGTTCGAGTCGGGCGAGGAATTCGACTCCTCGTGGAACCGCGGCGAGTCGATCAAGTTCCCCCTGCAGGGCCTGATTCAAGGGTGGCAGGACGGCATTCCCGGTATGAAGGTCGGTGGGCGTCGTCAGCTCACCATTCCGCCGGAGCTGGCATACGGACCTGCCGGTCACGGTCACCAGCTGTCGGGCAAGACTCTCGTGTTCGTGATCGACCTGCTCGACGTCAAGTAGCCGCTGCTGCCGACGCTTAGGGGGACTCGTGGACGGTCGACGTATCGGCTCGGTATCGCTCCGCCTGGACGCGGTGTATTGCGCGGCGACGGCAGTGCTGGTCGCGGGGTTCACTCCGCTGCTCGCCCCGATTCTCGAAGTCAGCCCCATCGCGTTGGTTGCCGTGGCGTCCGTGGTCGCGGCCTGGGCAGCGTTTCTGTGGTTCGGGTCGAGGCGGTTCGCTCTTCGGCCCATGCTGTGGACGGTGATGTCGGCCAACATTGTTGCGGCGGCCGCAATCGGTCTCGTCGCCTCAGTGCTGCCGGGCTTCGCGATGTCGTTGCTCGTCGCCGCGGTGGCCATCGAGGTCGCGGCCTTTGCCGGCAGTCAGGCAGTGTCGCTGGGAACCTCGTGATCGGCGAGTTCCAACACCAGCCGGGCCCCGCCGAGTGGACTGTCGGCAAAGTACGCCCGGCCGCCGTGTATTTCGGCCTGTTGCTCGACGAGGGCCAAACCGAGGCCTGAGCCGCCCTTCGTTGCGGACGCTCCGCGGTAGAACCGCTCGAACACCGACGTGCGCTCCGACGCCGGGATTCCGCTGCCGTTGTCATCGATGGTGATGCTGACGCAGGCGTCCTCGCGAGCAACGGTGATCTTCACCTGTGTGGCGCCGCCGTGTCGGACCGCGTTGATGATCGCGTTGTCGAGCGCGAGCCGCAGACCGGCCGGCAGTGCGCGCATGTACTCGGTCGTGTCGGATTCGATCCGCACATCAAGTTCCGGGTTCTGCCGCATGGCGTCCTGCGCTGCGACATCGCAGATCTCCACGACGTCGACGTTCACGCGGTCGTTCTCGCTGGACAGTTCACCCGATGCGAGTCTTTCCAACGCAGAGAGGGTGGCTTCTACGCGCCCCTGGGTGCGTTGGAGGTCGTCGAGTATCTCCGAGCGTTGCGGCGGTTCGAGTTCGAGGGTGCGTAGGACCTCGATGTCTGTCCGCATGGCCGTCAACGGCGTCCGAAGCTCGTGTGCGGACACAGCCGCGAAGTCGCGGGCGGTGCCGAGTGCGTCGTTGGTGCGGGCCTGCGCGTCGTTGAGTCGCTGCAGCATATCGGCGATGGCGATGGCCAACTCGTCGGCCTCGCGGACGCCTGTTCGGGTCTGGGGTGGTTGGGGCGGCCGCGCACTGACCTGTTCGGTCAGGGTCACCAGCGGTTTCACCGCGCGGCCACCGAACACCCAGCCGAGTCCGGTGGATGCGGCGATGGCGGCGAGGCCGCCGAGGATCACCCAGCGTTGCTGGTCGTCGGTGACGCGCTGGGCCTCGATCGCCGGCACACCGATGGAGATGACGATGTCGGTGGCAGAGACCGCACGCGAGGTATAGACGCGGAACCGGTCGCCGTCGACGTCGACCGTCTGGGAGCCCTCATCGAGATCGGGCAGCTGCGTCGGCGTCGATGCGACCACCAATCCGCCGGTTCTGATGGTGACGGCGAACGCGCCGGTGCTGGCGAGCTGGTCCAGGAACAGCTCGAGGCTGGCCGCACTCGGAATCAGCACCTGCGAGGCCGTCGTGAGTCGGTCGTCGAGATTGTTGACGTTGTTTCGGGAGATGGCGACGGAGGTGACGACTCCGAGCGTCGCGACGACGATGGTTGCGCCGAGTGCCGTCGCAGCTGCCACTCGGGCACGCAGCGAGAACCCACTCGATCTCTTCACGATGCTGCGCGCAGGACGAAGCCGACGCCGCGGACGGTGTGCAGCACGCGCGATTGACCGTCGACCTCGATCTTGCGTCGTAGATATCCGACGAAGACGTCGACGACGTTGGTATCGGCGACGAAGTCGTATCCCCATACGAGCTCGAGCAGTCTTTCGCGGGTGAGGACCACACCGGAGTTACGGGCGAGCACGGCGAGGAGTTCGAACTCGCGTTTCGTCAGGTCGAGCTCTCGATCCTTCACATGAGCTCGGTATCCGGGAATGTCCACGCGGAGGTCGCCGATCACCACGGCCGAGTCGGCGTCCGGGGTTGCAGCCGGGGCTGCTGCGCGGCGGCGCAGCATCGCGCGGATGCGGGCGACCAGTTCGGCGAGGACGAATGGTTTGGTGAGGTAGTCGTCGGCGCCGGATTCGAGGCCCGAGATGCGGTCGTCCACCGAACTGCGCGCGCTCAGCACACAGATGGGGACGTCGTTGCCCATGGCGCGTAGCGCCTTGACGACGCTGGCCCCGTCGAGGACGGGCATGTTGATGTCGAGAACCACCACATCGGGTGCGCGCTGGCTGACCACGCTCAGCGCCTGGGCACCGTCCACGGCAGTGATGACGGTGAATCCGGACAGGCGCAGTCCACGCTGGAGGGAAGAGAGCACGTCCGCGTCGTCGTCGACGATCAGGACGGTGGCAGTGTCGGGCACACCCGCAATTATGCAGCCCAACTGTCGATGGCTATGGCTCGCTCCTCGGGCGTTTTGGCGAAGAACTCTTCGAGTGCGGTGCGGCGGTCGCGATCGGCGTCGAGCGTCCACGCTACTGCGGGCGCGTTGGCGTAGAGCTTGGCGTAGAACGCGTCGAACGTGCAGGTGCTGTTCACCAGCGACGCCGCTCCGGGGAAGATCGGGGTTGCTGTGTTTGTCATGTTTCCCAAGGTAGAACCCAATTTTGGGCAGCGAGTGAGGCAAGTATGGGAGATCTATGAGATTCCTCCGGTAAGACTGGATGCATGACTGTTGTGTGGTTTCGACGTGACCTGCGAACAGGTGATCTCCCGACCCTGACCGCTGCCGCGGACGGCGCCGGTCCCGTTCTCGGATTGTTCGTGCTCGACGAGAAACTGCTGAAAACCTCGGGCGGGCCGCGACGAGATTTCCTGTATCGGAGCCTGCAGGCACTCGACGATCAGCTCGGTGGTCGACTTCTGGTGGTCAAGGGTGATCCGGAGGAGGTCGTTCCGAAAGTCGCTCAGGCGCTCGATACCGCCGAGGTGCATGTCAGTGCCGATTACGGGCCGTACGGACGTGATCGCGACGAACGCGTCGGCAAGCACGTCGACCTCGTCGCAACGGGGTCGCCGTTCGCCATCGCGCCTGGACGGGTGACCAAGAACGACGGTGATCCGTACAAGGTGTTCACCCCGTACTTCCGCCAGTGGATGGAGCATGGCTGGCGAGGGCCCGCCGCGACGTCGGCGGACACCGTGGAGTGGCTCGATCCATCGCAGGTCTCGGGGTTGCCGCGCCGTGCCGCGATCCCCGAGGAAAAGGACGGGTCGACGGTGGAGGCCGGGGAGACTGCAGCGTTGGCGAACTGGAAGGAGTTTCTCGAGCGTGTTTCGGTGTACGAGGACGAACGCAACCGCCCGGATCTCGACTCGACCAGCCGAATGTCGGTATACCTCAAGTACGGGAACATTCACCCGCGCACGATGCTCGCGGACCTGGGTAAGCTCCGCAGCGAGGGGGCTGCGGGCTACCGAAAGCAGCTCGCCTGGCGAGATTTCTACGCGGACATATTGTTTCAGCGACCCGACAGTGCCAGGGAGAACTACGACAAGAAATTCGACAAGATCGAACTCGACACCAGCGAACACGCCTACGAGCTCTTCGACACCTGGAAAGAGGGCCGGACCGGATTCCCGATCGTGGACGCCGGAATGCGCCAGCTCGACTCCGAGAAGTGGATGCACAACCGTGTCCGCATGATCGTCGCGTCATTCCTCGTCAAGGATCTGCATCTGCCGTGGTGGTGGGGGGCGCGCTACTTCATGGCGCAACTCGTCGACGGTGACCTGGCGAACAATCAGCACGGCTGGCAGTGGACCGCCGGGACGGGTACCGACGCGTCCCCGTACTTTCGGGTGTTCAACCCCATCACGCAGGGCGAGAAGTTCGACCCCACCGGCGATTACGTGCGACGCTGGGTGCCGGAACTGCGCGGCGAGGAGGGAAAAGCGGTGCACACCTTGAAGTTCGGTCGCCCCAAGGACTATCCGGAGCCGATCGTGGACCACAAACACGAGCGGGAAGTGGCGATTGCGCGTTTCAAGTCCCTCTAGCGTTTGCGGGACAATCCGACGCCCACCAGGCAGATCATTCCGCCGACGACCGCCAGGTAGTGCGGGATCTCGCCGAGCAGAACCCAGCCGAGCAGGATGGTCAGCGGTGGGATGACATAGGTGGTGATGCCGAGCCGGCCGGCATCCATTCGCGTCAACGCGTAGGCCCAGGTGCTGAATGCGATCGCGGTCGGGACGAGTCCCAGATAGATCAGACCGCCGGTGGCGGCCGGTGACGCATCTCGAAGGTCGTCGATCAAACCCGGCGCGAACGGAAGCGTGCACACTGCGCCGATCGCGCAGGCCATCCACGTGACCTGCAGCCCCGGAATGGATCTGAGCACGGGCTTCTGACTGAGCACTCCGATGGCATAGGTGGCCGCAGCTACCAAGCACAGTGCGATACCGAGGAAGCCCGGATCGGTGCGAGTGGTGTCGGTGGTGGTGACGGCACTGACGACACCGACCATCACAGCCCCCGCGAAAGCTATGGCAGCGCCGATCAGCAACCAGCGTGGAAAGCCCTCACCGAGCAGAATTCCGGCGAAGACAGCGACGAGTATGGGGCCGATCTGGATGAGCATCGACGTCGTCGCCGCGTCGACGCGCTGTTCGGCGGCGTTGAGCGCGACGTTGTAGATCGCGAACCAGAACACCCCGACGCTGAAGATCTGAATCCACTGCGCACGGTTGGGTTTGACCCATCGGCCCCGCGAGAGCACGAGTGCGCCCAGGACGAGGCTGCCGATCAGCAGCCGGCCGAGCGCGAGCGGGCCCGCGCCGAACGACTCCCCGATGCCTCGGATGGCGACGAACGCCGATGCCCAGGACAACACCGTCACAGCGACGGCGCCGAGGGCGAGCCAATCCGTTTTCGGTTCGGTATCGAGGTCTGTCATGGGATACGACGCTACTGCGGGCTCGTGGTTGTGCGCGCGCGGATTTCGGACAACGTTGCGTGGATTACTGCCGTTACTGGTGTCGCAGCAGCTTCTCCAACGCATCGAGCACCGCCGGATCCTCGATGGTCGACGGCACGCCGTATTCCTCACCGGCGACGATCTGCCGCATCGTCTTGCGGAGAATCTTTCCGGATCGCGTCTTGGGCAACGCACCGACGATCGTGACGTCACGGAAGGTTGCGAGCGCGCCGATCTGATCGCGAACCATCGCGACGAGTTCGTCACGCAACTGATCCTCGGTGATGGTCTCACCGGATTTGAGCACCACGTACCCGCTCGGACGCTGGCCCTTGAGATCGTCGTGAATTCCGATGACGGCGCATTCGGCGACGGCGGGGTGGCCCGCCACCACGGCCTCCATCGAACCTGTCGAAAGTCGATGTCCGGCAACGTTGATCACGTCGTCGCTTCGGCCGAGGACATAGACATAACCGTCGGCGTCGATGTAGCCGGAATCGCCGGTCAGGTAGTAGCCGGGGAAGGTGTCGAGATAGGAACGCTGGTACCGGTTCTCGTCGTTCCACAATCCGACGAGTGTGCCCGGCGGCAACGGCAGTTCGATGACGATGTTGCCCTCGGCGCCGGCGTCCACCGCGTTGCCCGAAGCGTCGAGGATGGCGACGCGGAATCCGGGCACGGCCACCGTCGGCGAGCCTGATTTGATCGGAAGCGGTTCCAGGCCGCGCAGGTTGGCGCAGATCGCCCAGCCCGTTTCGGTTTGCCACCAGTGGTCGACGACCGGCCGGTCCAGGGTGCGTGAACTCCACTCGTACGTGTCGGGATCGAGGCGCTCACCGGCAACGAAGAGTGTTGCCAGAGTGCTGATGTCGTATTTCTCGAGTTCGGCGGCATGCGGGTCCACCTTGCGGATCGCCCGGAGCGCAGTGGGTGCGGTGAAGAGCGCGCGGACACCGTGATCGGAGATGACGCGCCAGAACGCACCGGCGTCGGGAGTCCCCACGGGTTTGCCCTCGTACAGGACGGTTGTGGCGCCGGCGAACAGCGGGCCGTAGACGATGTAGGAGTGGCCCACAACCCAGCCGACGTCGGATGCCGTCCACATGACCTGACCGGCGCCGACGTCGTAGATGTTGCGCATGGACCACGTCAGTGCAACGGCGTGGCCTCCGTTGTCGCGCACCACGCCCTTGGGCTTTCCGGTGGTTCCGGAGGTGTACAGGATGTAGAGCGGATCGGTTGCCTGCACCGTGACCGGGTCGGCTGCGGTTGCGTCGGAGAACTGTTCGTCCCAATCGAGCCAGGAGTGTTCGCCTGCGATGCCCTCGCGTGACTTGACGATGACCTGCGGAGGCGTGCCAGTGGCCATGGCCAGCGCTTTCTCCACGATCGGCAGGTATTCGACGACCCTGCCCGGCTCGAAACCGCCACTTGCGGTGACGAGGAGTACGGGTTCGGCGTCGTCGATGCGGGCCGCGAGTTCCTTGGCCGCGAAGCCGCCGAACACGACCGAATGCACTGCGCCGATGCGCGCACAGGCGAGCATCGCGATGACCGCCTCCGGAATCATCGGCAGGTACAGCACCACGCGATCGCCGGTGGTGACGCCGTTCGCTGCGAGGACTCCGGCGAACCGCGCGACGTGGTCGAGGAGTTCGGAGTAGGTGTAGCTGCGCTGGACCCCGATCATCGCAGAGTCGTAGATCAACGCCGTCCGGTCGCCATGACCTGCGTCGACGTGGCGGTCGAGGGCGTTGACGCACGTGTTGAGTCGGCCGTCGGGGAACCACCGGCCCTCGCCGTAGGCAGTGGTGGGAGGGCTCTCCCAGTCGATGTCGCGGGCAGCGTCGAGCCAGAACCCTTCGCGGTCGGAGACGCTGCGGTCGAATGCGGTCCGGTATTCACCACTCATGGATGCAGCCTAGTGGCGAACCGTGCAGCCAGGTTCGGAACCAGGCCCGACTCACCCGAGGTTACGAACCCCCAGCCTGCGGTATCGCGACATACGCATCTCGAGGCGGCTGTCGGAGTCGGCTTGGGCGATGACTCGGAGTTCGCGTGCGATGGCGCCGGCAACGCGCAACGAGAACTCGACGGGCTCCTCGGCGGCGTCCGGGTGCTCGGGAACGATCGCGTCGACGATGCCGTCGCGAAGCAGATCCACCGACCGTATTCCCTGTGATTCCGCCATCTCTGCGGCGTGTGCGGTGTCTCGGTGCACGATTGCGCTCGCGCCCTCCGGCGGCAGCGGGGCCAGCCAGGCATTTTGAGCGCACAGCGTCCGGTCGGCCGGAAGCAACGCCAATGCCCCGCCGCCGGTGCCCTGGCCCAGCAGCACCGACACGGTCGGGGTGTCGACGGTGACGAGATCGCTGATGCAGCGGGCGATTTCCGGTGCCAACCCGCCCTCCTCCGCCTCCTTGGACAGTGCGGCCCCGAAGGTGTCGATGACGAGGACGAGTGGGATGCCGAGTTCCTCGGCCAGCTTCATCCCGCGGCGCGCTTCGCGTAGAGCTCCTGGGCTCATGGTGGCGGTGACGCTGTGACCGCTGCGGTCGTTGCCGAACACCACACACGAGATCCCACGAAAACGGCACAGCGACAGCAGGATAGTGGTGTCGGATTCACCCTGGCCGGTGCCGCTGAGCGGTACCTGCTCGGTGGCGGCGTGTTCGAGCAACTGCCGCACCCCTGGGCGGTCGGGGTTTCGCGATGACATGACCGAATGCCAGGCCGAGTGTTCCGGGATATCGGCGACGGCAGGTGCGGGCGCGAGTTCGTGCGGGAGGTCGGTGTCCCCGCTGACCACGCGGAGGGCCCGGACCAGCAGGTGCCGAAGGTTCGGGACGGGCACCACACCGTCGATGACACCGTGGTGGTAGAGATTCTCGGCAGTCTGGACGCCTTCGGGAAATGGCTTGTCGTACAGCGCCTGATAGACGCGAGGGCCGAGGAATCCGATGAGTGCAAAGGGCTCGGCGAATGTCACGTGCGCCAGCGATCCCCAGGATGCGAACACGCCACCCGTCGTGGGATTGCGCAGGTAAACCAGATATGGCAGACCGGCCTGTTTGTGCAGAGTGACCGCGCCGGCGATCTTCACCATCTGCACGAAGGCGAGTGTGCCTTCCTGCATCCGAGTTCCGCCGGAGGTGGGGGAGGCGATCAGCGGTAACTTCTCGGCGGTGGCCCGCTCGACAGCCGAGGCGATCCGTTCCGCGGCAGCCACTCCGATCGAGCCGGCGAGGAAGGAGAACTCGCATGCGATGACGGCCACGACCCGGCCGTCGATCAGGCCCTGCCCGGTGAGGACGGCCTCGTCGACGCCGCTCTTCTCCCGCGCCTTGGTGAGGTCTGCAGCGTACGAGGCGTTGGGCGCGACGTCGATCGGCGTGCTGTCCCAGGAGACGAACGATCCGCCGTCGAGAATCGCATCGAGGATCTCGGCGGCGGATGTCCGTGTGTTCATGGGGAGAGCTTAGCGAGCGAACGCTTCCTTCCACGTGACGGTCTTACCGATCCTCAGGATGGAGCGCTGGTAGATCTTCGCTGCGACGACGGCGAGCGCTGCGGTGGTCGCGGCCATGATCAGGACGGTCCCGACGATCTGGTAGAGCGGTGCCACTCCCGCTGCGATGCGCAACGGCATCATGACGGCGGAGAACGGGGGTATCCAGCTGAGCACGTTGCTCAGGGTGCTCTCCGGATCGCCGACCGAGTAGAACGCCGCGAAGAACATCGCCATGATCAACACAAGCAGCGGCATCGTCGTCGAGTTGACGTCCTCCTGGCGGGAAACCATCGACCCGCCGGCGGCGTAGAGCACCGCGAAGAATGCGAAGCCGAGCACGAACCAACCGAGGGTGCCGACGAACACGCTGATGGCAGTACCGGTGACGGTCAGGACTCCGGTCGCCAAGCCGGCCCCGACACCGGCCACGCCGTACAGTGCGAGTTGCAGGATGCCGACCGCCCCGATGCCGAGAATCTTGCCCCATAGCAGTTGCAGCGGCCGAACCGTCGAGAGCAGCAGTTCGACGACGCGCGAGGACTTCTCCTCCACGACACCCATGGCGACATACATGCCGAAGCCGATGATCTGGGCGTAGAGAATGAACACCGCGGCCAGAGACAGCGCAACGCGCTGGCCGGCCTCCGGATCCGGCGGATCGATCGCGGTGACGGTGACTGTCGCGTTCGCCGTTGCCGCCGCCAGAGCCGCCTGGTCGACGTCTTGGGCGGCGAGTGCGCCGTCGGTGGCCTGCGTTTGCACACTGCCCTCGACAACGGCCCGCAGGGCTCCGATCAGTTCGGAGTCGGTGATGGCGGTGTAGGCGCCTGAACCACCTGGTACGAGAGCTACTGCGAGATCACCGGATTCGACGTCCGCGCGTGCGGCCGCCGCGTCCGCGATCTCGCGGACCTCCACGGGATAGCCGATGGCGTCTCCGTTCGCCTGCAGTACGGCGGCGATGGACTGATCGCCCACGACTCCGATGGCGTCGCGGTCCTCGCCGCCGCCGGAGAAGATGGAGTAGGCGACGATTCCGCCGATGATGGCGGCCAGGATGATGATGTTGCTGATGACGAAGCTCTTCTTCATCACCTGCACGGTGAACTCGCGTCGGGCGATCAATCCGATGGCTCTGCTGGAGCTGACGTTGTGGTTCATGCTTCGACCGCCTCTCGGAACAGATCGCTCAAGGATGGTTTGTGCGTCGAGAATTCGTGGACCGGTCCGGTTGCCAGAGCGGCGTGGAGAATGGCCTGGTCGTCGGTGCCCGGCTTGATGCTGAGGAGGGTTGTGCCGTGTGAGTGGTCGACCGTCTCGACTCCGGGGATACCGTCGGCCCATCCCGGTGTGGCAGCCGGCGCGTGTACTTCGAGCTGCGCATTCCCGCTGCCGCGCAGTTCGTCGACGGTTCCGACTGCCTTCATCGAACCGGCGGCGATGATGCCGACGCGGTCGCACAGTCGCTGCACCAGATCCAGTTGGTGGCTCGAGAAGATGACGGGGACACCGGAGGCGGCCTTCTCGCGCAGCACCTCGCTCATCACGTCGACGGCGACCGGGTCGAGGCCGGAGAAGGGTTCGTCGAGCACCAGCACGGCCGGGTCGTGCACGAGTGCTGCCGCAAGCTGCACACGCTGCTGATTGCCCAGGCTCAATGCGTCGACGGTGTCGTTCAGTCTGGCGGAGATGCCGAGCCTTTCGGTCCATCGCTGTACCGCGGATTCGGAGTCGGACTTGGACAGGCCGTGCAACTGCGCCAGGTATTCCAGCTGGGGTCCGACCTTCATCTTGGGGTAGAGGCCGCGTTCCTCCGGCATGTAGCCGATGGTGCGGCGCACATCGAGGTCGACGGGTTTGCCGCCGAGCAGTACCTGGCCCGAGTCGGCCGACAGCACTCCGAGGGTGATGCGCATGGTGGTGGTCTTGCCGGCTCCGTTGCTGCCGACGAAGCCGAACAGTTCACCGGGCCGTACATCGAAACTGAGCGAGTCGAGGGCGATGGTGTCGCCGTATCTCTTGGAGATGTTGTCGATCGTGAGAGTGCTCATGGTGCCCTTCTCTTCGAGTGTCAGAATTCTTCGAGCGTCAGAGGTCTTCGGGATCGGGGTCGGGGGTGATCCAAGCGAGAATCATTGCGGGTGAGCAGATTCCGGCCAGCAGCGCCGTGAGAGTCCAGGACGCTCCCGCATAGGCGAGGTTCTCGTTGTCGATCGTCGTCGACAGAAAGATCAACGGGACAATCGCGGCCAGCACCGTTCCCTGTGTGATGGTGAGCCCGATGGATCGAGCCTCGTTGCGCTGCTGCACTTCCCACTCATCCAGGGCTCCCGTCGGAGCATCGCTGTGTCGCCCGGACACCGTCTGCAGCATCGTCCACAGAACAAGAAACAGTGCGGTGGCCGGAAACCAAGCAATCGGTACCCATTCGAGAAACAAGGAACAGATCGAAATGATCAACAGGATGATCAGGGTGGCCGCCACTGCGATAGCAAGCATGCGTCTTCGGCGCTGCGTACGCCATTTCGGAAGCCAGTGGCGGGTTTTCGCGTCGTTCTCGATGAAGCGCCGGGTTCGGTAGGCCTGGTATCGGGTGAGAACGTTCGAGTCGGAGGTGTTCATGCGTTCTTCTCCCTTCGAAAGAGTTCGGCGGAGAGTGGTCCGAGTTCTTGTCGCGAGAACACTGCCTCGACGGGGAGGTCGAAGACGTCGCAGATTCGCATCGCAAGGTCGAGGCTGGGGTAGTGGTCACCTCGTTCCAGTGCGCCCACTGTCTGTGGGTTCACCTCGATCAGTTCGGCCAGTTGCGCGCGGCTCATTTTTCGTTCGGCTCGCAGAACTCCCACCCGGTTGTAGATCGGGAGCGTGTTGCCACGCTTGACGGGGCTCATGGAACAAAGTGTTGTATAAACCCAACGATGTGTCAACCGGTAGTAACAGAATTGTCGATGCGTCTAGGGGTTCTGTTGTTCGCGAGTCGCCGCGACCACTGCATGCATGGCCGTCAGGAATTCGTCGATCGTGGCGCGCTGCTCGGGTGTGAAACGCGCGAGTTCGTTGACGGCGCGGTCGATGACGGGGCCGAAGAATGTGGTACCGAGTTCGGCTGCATGTGCGGTGACCTGTAGGAGTACTCGTCGGCGGTCGTTTTGGTCGTGTTCACGTGATACCAAGTCTCGCTTGGTCATTCGATCTATCAGTGCCGTGACCGACGCGGATTCCAGGCCCAGCTGTCCGCCGAGCCAGCCCGGCGTGGCGCGCGTTCCAGCTCGGTCGGCGTCCAGCAGGCAGATCAGCGCGCGAATGTCTGTCGGGTGAAGCGAGTGCTTCTGGGCGAAGTCTGCGCCGAGCAGATCGAGCTCGACGGTCAATGCGCGCAATCGATGCACGGCGACGAGTTCGGTGGAGTCAGGTTCGGTCATGTGTTGATCCCTCGGGCGATGCTGGACGTAAGGTCTCTCTATTGTCTACTATCTCGATCATCGAGAGAATGGGGGATGCGATGACGCTCGACGAGTTCTTCTCTGCCTACGACCGAGTGCTGCAGAAGTGGCCGGCAGATGTCGAGGCCATCGACGTGAACACGGTGCACGGGACCACCCGGATCAACGCCTGTGGACCCGTCGATGCCCCCGCGCTGGTGCTGCTGCCGGGGGCCGGTGCGACGTCCACCGTGTGGTTCGCCAACGTGGCCGCGCTCTCACAGCGCTATCGGGTGTACGCGGTTGATCCGATGGGCGACGTCGGACGCAGCGTTCCCGGTGTGCGGTCCATCGACTCCGTGGACGAGTTGCTGAACTGGGTGACGGCCGTGCTGGATGGGTTGCATGTGTTCACGGCGGCGCTGTGCGGGCATTCCTACGGCGCGATGATCGCCCTGGCCTACGCGCTTCGCAATCCAGGTCGCGTCGACGCGCTCACGCTGCTCGATCCCAATGCTTGCTTCGGTTCCATGAGTCCGCGGTACCTGCTGCACGCCATCCCGATTCTGCTTTCTCCCAACGACACACGGCAACGACGATTCGTGCGGTGGGAGACCGGTGGCCTGGCATTGGATCCCGACTGGCTCGACGTGCTCGCGCTCGGAGCCGCAGATGTCCCGACGGCGAAGACCGTCGTTCCCGCGCGGCCCAAGCCCGCTGCATTCGAGAACTTCGGTGTCGAAACCACAGTGGTGCTGGCAGGTAAGGGCAAGGTGCACAACGCCGCTCGCATCGCGTCGGCAGTGCGCACCGTTTTGCCGACAGCGAGAACGGTGATCCTCGACAACGCCACGCATCACGGACTACCGATGCACCCTTCCGCTGAGGTAGACGAGATTCTGCTGAGCTGAACCAAGAATTCGAAGCGAATCGGGTGCAGCTGACCGCGCCTGGCGCGGCTGGCTGCACCCGATTTCACTGCGTCTCACAGCTCGTTCAGTTGCCCATCCGTCATCGTCCAGTGCCTCGTGCTTCGGACCGTGTCGAGCATTCGGCGATCGTGCGTCACCAGCAACAGGGTGCCCTCAAAGTTCTCCATCGCCCGCTCGAGTTGCTCGATCGCGGGCAGATCGAGATGGTTGGTCGGCTCGTCCAGCACGAGGAGGTTCACGCCGCGAGCCTGAAGCAATGCCAGCGCCGCACGGGTCCGCTCGCCGGGTGAGAGGGACGACGCCGGCCGTAGTGCGTCGTCGCCGCGCAGGCCGAACTTGGCCAGCAGCGTGCGGACCTCGGCGTCGGGCCACTCGGGAACCGCGGCACCGAGCGCCTCCGATACGGTGTCCGAGCCCACGAAATATGCTCGTGCCTGGTCGATTTCACCGACGGCAACTCCGGATCCCAGTGAGGCAGATCCCTCGTCCGAGCTGAGCCTGCCCAGCAATACCGAGAGCAACGTCGTCTTACCGGATCCGTTCGGACCGGTGATCAGAATGCGATCGCCCCACTCGATCGCCGTCGTGACGGGGCCGAACGTGAAGCCCTCGCGCCGAACCACGGCGCCGCTCGCCGTCGCGACGACCGTTCCACTGCGCGGCGCGGCAGCGATCACCATCCGCAGCTCCCACTCCTTGCGCGGCTCCTCGACCACCTCGAGGCGTTCGATCCTGCGCTGGGTCTGACGGGCCTTCGCGGCCTGCTTCTCGGTCGATTCCGCGCGGGTCTTGCGGGCGATCTTGTCGTTGTCGGTCGCCTTGCGGCGAGCATTGCGGACACCGGATTCCATCCAGTTGCGCTGCATCTGCGCACGAGTCTCCAGCGAGGCCTTGGTATCGGCGAACTCGTCGTATTTCTCGCGGGCATGCTCGCGAGCGATCTCACGCTCGGCGAGGTACGACTCGTAGCTGCCGTCGTACACGTCGATCCGATGCTGTGCGCGATCCAACTCGACGATGCCGGTGACCGTCCGAGCCAGGAACTCGCGGTCGTGGCTCACCACCACGATGGCGGCACGGGTATCGACGACGAACCGTTCCAGCTGCTCCAGGCCCGCGAGATCGAGATCGTTGGTTGGCTCGTCGAGCAGCAGGATGTCGTACCTGGCGAGCAAGATGGCCGCCAAGCCTGCGCGCGCGGCCTGTCCTCCGGACAGCGTCGACATCAAAGCACTGCCGTCGACATCCAAGCCCAGCTCGGCCAGCACTTTCGCGGTCCGCTCCTGAAGATCGGCCCCGCCGAGTGCGAGCCAGCGTTCGAGGGCAGGGGTGTAGCGGTCCTCACCGTCCTCGCCGCCCAGTGCCTCGGCCGCCTCGTTCATCGCCTGTTCCGCGGCGGTGACTCCGGTTCGTCGGCCGACGAACGCGAGAACCGATTCCCCGGCCAGCCGCTCGGGTTCCTGCGCGAGATAGCCGACGGTGGCGTCGGGCGGGCTGGTGTGGATCTCACCCTCCCAATCTGCAGTCCCCACCCCGGCCAGCAGCGTCAACAGCGTCGATTTTCCCGCGCCGTTGGCGCCGACGAGACCGATCACGTCACCTTCAGTGACAGTGAGGTCGAGCCCGGAGAACAGGGTGCGATCGCCGTGAAATGCAGCAAGGTCGTCGATTCGGAGCGTCGCAGTCACATCTGAAGTATCCAAGACAGGTCGGGAACACAGCCGCCCGCCCGGCAGTTGCAATATGTATGACGTTTTCAGCCGAGACCAGTACTGTTCCGACAATCGTGCTCAACGACGGGCACGCGATTCCCCAGCTCGGGTTCGGTGTGTGGCAGGTTCCCGACGACGGCGCCCAGGCCGCAGTGTCCGAGGCGCTGAAAGTCGGCTACCGCAGCATCGACACCGCGAAGGTGTACGAGAACGAGACCGGCACTGGCAAGGCGATCGCCGAGTCGGGCATTGCCCGTGACGAGCTGTTCATCACCACCAAGCTATGGAACGACGACCAGGGCTACGACTCGACCTTGAAGGCGTTCGACGCCAGTATGGAACGACTCGGCCTCGACTACCTCGATCTGTACCTCATCCACTGGCAGCAGCTCGACCGCGGCAAGTACATCGACACATTCAAGGCGTTCCAGAAGCTGAAGTCCGACGGCCGCATCGGCTCCATCGGCGTCTCCAACTTCACCATCCCGACGCTCGAGAAGCTGATCGATGCGGTCGGTGAGACCCCCGCGGTGAATCAGATCGAGCTGCATCCGCGCCTCATCCAGGAGGAACTGCGGGCCTTTCACACCGCGCACGCGATCGCCACCGAGGCGTGGAGCCCACTCGGTTCCGGCACCGTGCTCGACGATCCGGCTTTCGCACCGATCGCCGAGGCCCACGGTGTGACGCCTGCTCAGGTGATTCTGCGGTGGCACATTCAACTCGGCAACGTCGTGATCCCGAAGTCCGTCACGCCTGAGCGCATCGCGAGCAACTTCGATGTCTTCGGCTTCGCGCTCAGCAATGACGAGATCCAGCAGATCAACGCACTGGACACCCCGGACGGCCGAACCGGCCCAGATCCGGACAAGTTCAGCAGCTAGGCCCGAAAAGTCCCACTAGCACTAGTCTGAGCCGCATGGGACCGCTGAAGGGCAAGACGATAGCGCTGACCGCCGAGCGACGTGCGGAGGAGTTCGCGACGCTGCTCGAGCGCCGCGGCGCCGAGACGATTCACGTGCCCGCCATTCACGTCCTACCGCTGCTCGATGATTCGGTGTTGCAGGAAAAGACCGCCGGCATCATCGACGAGCCCCCGGAGCTGGTGGTGATCAGCACCGGCGTCGGCTTCCGGGGCTGGCTCGACGCCGCAGAAGGGTGGGGCAACCGAACGGAACTCCTCGCTGCCCTCGGGGCCTCGCGCATCATTGCGCGGGGCCCCAAGGCGCGGGGAGCGATCCGTGGGTCGGGGCTACGAGAAGTGTGGTCCCCCGCCACCGAAGCGTCCCAGGAAGTCGCCGATCATCTCGAAGCCGAGGGAATCGTGGGCGTAGACGTGGCCGTGCAGCTGCACGGCACCATCACCGAGTGGGAGCCGACGATCCACCTGGCACAATCGCTGGCCCGCCTCGGCGCCGACGTCCGGGAAATCCCTGTGTACCGATGGATCCGTCCGTCCGATCAGCAGCCGTTGATCGATCTGCTGGCCAGGATCCTCGACCACGAGGTCGACGCAGTCACCTTCACCAGCGCTCCTGCCGTCGCCTCGCTTCTGTCGACCGCCAAGGACAACGGCTTGCTCGACGAGTTCCTCGAGGCCCTGCGTGGCCCGGTCGCCGCCATCTGCGTCGGGCCGGTCACCTCGGCGCCACTCGATGCCTTGGGTGTGCCGACGCGTATGCCGGAGCGGGCTCGGCTGGGTTCGCTGGCGAAATTCGTCGTCGACGAGTTGGGCGAATAACCTTTTCACCTCTGAACCTCCTCACCTCTGAAAGAACGACGTCAACGCCGGCCCGACGTCGCGGTAGGTGCGGACCGTCCTGATGCGGCCACGTCCGAGTCGTGCGAGGTCGCGTCCCAGCTCGAGGTCCTGCTCACCGGAGATGTCGAGCAGCACGTCGAGTCGGGGAATCGTTGCGGCGACGCCGCGCGGATCGGGGCCGGCGTTGTGCACGCAATCGGAGAGCAGCAGCACCCGTCGATCAGGCGAGGACACCCCGCGCAGTAGGCCCGCGGCCGTGTCGAGGGCGAAGTGCACGTTGGTCAACCCGCGCGCGGGGATGCTCAGCACCGTGTCGAGAAGTGCGAGCGGGGTCGTCGAGTCGCCGAAGTGGGCCAGAACCGCAGCATCCGACCAGAAGGCGAGAACCGCGAGATCGTCGCGGTCAAGTCCCCCCGCGAGTGCGCCGACGGCCGCTGCCGCAGTGCGGACGCGTTCACCTTTCATCGACCCTGAGATGTCGACGACGAGTACCACGGACCTCTTGCTCAGGACACGTTCGCGTACGACGATGTCG
This sequence comes from Rhodococcus sp. I2R, assembly GCF_020889545.1. Classification (NCBI taxonomy): domain Bacteria; kingdom Bacillati; phylum Actinomycetota; class Actinomycetes; order Mycobacteriales; family Nocardiaceae; genus Rhodococcus; species Rhodococcus sp. I2R. The sequence goes on along the minus strand of NZ_JAHUTG010000014.1, from coordinate 43,951 downwards.
GCGTCCTCGGGCATCGGGTTGGCCGCGAGCACGTCGATGGTCCGGTCCAAGTCGATCTCGTCGGATCCGTCTCGGTATCGCAGGGAGGTCAGGGCGCCGACACCGCGGCGTGCCCGGGGATCGCGGCGGGGTCGCCGTAGTGCCATGCGCGCTGCGATCGCCCGGGCGCGGGCCCGTGTGGCGGCGTCGGCTGCCGAATCCTCCTCGGCGGTATCACGGAGCGAGATCACCGCGGCGCTCTCCTCGGTGAACCCGGTTGCCGACGGATTGTGCTCGCCACCTGCCGGGCCGGACCTGCTGCGGTCGCCGCCGATCAGAACCGAACCACCGCCACCCGGCTCGAACAGGATGGGTGCTTCGGTGAGTGTCTTGGGTCTGCGGCGCAACGGTTTCAGCGTGCGCGACGCCGTCGTGCTGCCCGGCTTTCGGACCGGAGAATCGGCGACGACGGCTCTTCAACCAGGCGCAGCGGCGGCCGGTCGAAGGACGAAGTGGTCCTCCCAGATCTCGTGCAGGATCCGCTCGGGGGTGGCATCGGACGTCTCGTCGACGTGGATGCGCCCGGACAGGGCGACGAGCACGGCGTCGAGCATCACCCGTCGGTAATCCTCGGGAAGATCGCGCGGAGGGTCGATATCGGCGACGACGGGGATGGTGACCTCGCGTAGTTCGGCGAGCCGGCCGGCCACCAGAGTGAGGTCTATTGCGCCGCGAACGCTGCTGCCTTGGGTGATGTCCTCGTGTTCGCGAGTGGCCCGCGTGATCGCGACCGCATCGGCGATCACCCGCGCCGAGTCCGATTCGGTTCGAAGCGCGACGATGCCCCGTTCGGCTGCGGCATCCTGATAGCCGACGGCGAGGCGGCACAGCCGGTCGTGCACGCTGGTGGACAACCGGCTGGTGCCGACGTTGTCGTATGGGTTCATCGACGCGATCACTCGAAAGGTCGGCGCGGCCGTCACCGTCCCGACGCGGGGTATCGCGATGCGCCGCTCGGCCATAGCGGTCAACAGCGTGTTCAACGTGTCCTCGGGGGCGCGGTTGAACTCTTCGACGTACAGAAATCCGCCGCTGCGCATCGCCTCGACTAGGGGCCCCGGGACGAAGTTGTCCTCGCTGTAATCCTCCCGAAGCACGCGAGAAGGGTTGTGATGCCCGACGATACGAGCCGGAGTGAGATCGGCGTTTCCTTCGACGAAGAGCATGGGAATACCCCACTCGGCGGTGATGGCCCCGAGCAGCGTGCTCTTGCTGGTGCCCGGCGGACCCTCGATCAGCAGGTCCCGCCCGGCTGCGACCGCCGCCAGTAATAGGTCGAGTTCGCGATCCCTACCGACGACGCGAGCCGCGACCCGACGGCGCACGTCGGCGATCGACAGCACCGCTGTCATGTGTTGGTGCAGCAGGCGGGAAGCGTGTCGACGGTCATTTGATCACCGAACCTGCGTCGACGGGTAGCTGCACGCCGGTGATGTACCGGGCCTCGTCGGAGACCAGGAACGCGATGGCGTTGGAGATGTCGATGGACTCGACCCATTCGATGGGAAGCGCGTTGAGTGTCTTGAACGCCTCGGCGGCGTCCGCGCGGGTGGGACTCGGCTTGTCCGGCATGAACATCGAGTAGGTCGCGGTGTTGTGGATCATATCGGTATCGACGGCGGTGGGATGAACAGAGTTCACCCGAATCGAGAACGGCGCCAGTTCGTTTGCCAGCGTCTTGACCAATCCGACGACGCCGTGTTTGGCGGCCACGTAGTGCGCCAGGTTCGCCAGTCCCTTGATGCCTGCCGTCGAACTGGTCAGGACGATGGCACCGCCTCGGCCGCCGGCCTTGAGATGGGGCGCTGCGGCGCGCACCGTCTTGAACACACCCGTGAGGTTGATGCCGATCATGTCGTCCCAGGCCTCGTCGGTGAGTTCCTCGATCGGTGCGAAACTCGCGATGCCTGCGTTGGCGAGGACGATGTCGAGACGGCCGAGTTCGGCCACCCCGTCGTCGACGGCCTTCGTCAGCTGGGCGGTGTCGCGTACGTCGGCCGTCGAGGCAACGATCCGGCGGTCGAGCGCTTCGACCTGCGCTACCGTTTCGGCGAGATCGGCCTCGGTGGCGAGCGGGTAGACGACGCTGTCGACCTGTCGGCACAGATCGACGGCGATGATGTCGGCACCTTCCTGCGCCAATTTCAGGGCGTGACTGCGTCCCTGTCCGCGCGCGGCTCCGGTGATGAATGCAACTTTTCCGTCGAGCTTTCCCATGAGCGAACTTCCTTGTTCCTCGTGTGGCGAGAACAGCGCTCGCGCAGCGCATCACCCTGCGAGGCAACGCGTCCACGGCAGGCCATCTCATGTGTAGGAGATATCAAGAAAGGTAACCGACACCGGGTGCAGGATTGGGCGAAATGCTTGAAATCGTTACCGGATCCTCAGGGTTTCCAGCAGCTCGCTCACTGCCGCCCGCCCAGCGCGGTTGGCGCCGATCGTGCTCGCCGACGGCCCGTACCCGAGCAGGTGCACGCGGTGGTCCGCCGCCACCCGAGTCGCGAGCCTTCCGTCCATGACGATGCCGCCGCCGTGTCCGCGCAGGCGCAGCGGCGCCAAGTGATCGAGCGCGCTCCGAAACCCCGTCGCCCACAGGATCACATCGGCGCGCACTGTCGATCCGTCGGCCCAGGCGACGCCGTCCGGGACGATGTGCGAGAACATCGGCAGCCGCTGCAATGCACCGCGATCGCGCGCGGCCCGCAACGAGTCGGTCAGCAACAATCCGGTGACCGATACGACCGAACCCGGCGGCAACCCACTCCGAACACGCTCCTCGACCATCGCGACGGCAGCGCGGCCGGCCTCGGGCCCGAACTCGGAATCGCGAAAGACGGGTTCGCGACGGGTGACCCACGTGGTCGAGGTGACCTGGGAGATCTCGTCGAGCAGCTGCACAGCGGAGATGCCGCCGCCGACGACAACGACGTGCTTGCCGGTGAACGCGTCCGGCGTCGAATAGTCCTTGGTGTGCAGTTGTTGCCCGCGGAACGTCTCGGCGCCCTGGTAGTGCGGGATGAACGGCTTCTCCCAGGTCCCCGTCGCGTTGATCAGTCCGCGTGCTGAGAGGACGGTCTCGCCCGCCTCCACCCGAAACCTCGGCTCGCGGTCACACACCACGGTGACCGTCACCGGGCGCTGGACCTGTAGGTCGAACTTTTCCTCGTACGCGCGGTAGTAGCGCGGCACGGCCTCGGCAGCGGTGACTTTGTCGGGAGAAGCGCCCGTGAGGGTGTCGGCGAACGCCATCCCGGGTAGATCGTGAACGCCGTTGACCGTCCTCAGCGTCAGTGACGGCCACCGGTACTGCCAGGCACCGCCCGGGCCGGGGGACCGGTCGAGCATCACGAACCCGTCGCCGGGAGAGCGCCCAGCCTTCCGGAGGTGATAGCCGGCCGACAGGCCTGCCTGCCCGGCACCGATTACTGCCACATCAGTGAAGATCACATCCACCAGTACATCAGCCCGCGGGACTGCGGTGCGCTGGGCGATGGGTAACCTCTAGCGACATGATCGAACAGACCCGTGACGGCGACGTCGTGACCTTGGAACTACAGCGACCCGAACGTCGCAACGCTCTCGACACGGCGCTGTGCGTCGCGCTGCGCGACGCGATCGTCAGTGCAGTCGCCGCCGACGCGCGCGTCATCGTGATCACCGGGCAGGGCTCGAGCTTCTGCGCCGGCGCGGACCTCGAGGGGGATCAGTTCCCGGAGGAGTTCCCCGAGGCGCTCGAGTCCATGCTCAGGGCCATCGAGGCGGCTCCCATCCCCGTCGTCGCAGCCGTCAACGGCCCGGCTGTCGGGGCCGGAACCCAACTTGCCATCGCCAGCGACCTACGCGTCGTCGCCGATGGCGCATTTTTCGAAATCCCGTCGACCCGCCTGGGCATCGCCGTCAACAACTGGACCATCAAGCGGCTCGCGTCCCTTGCGGGCGGGAGCGTCGCCCGCACCATCCTGCTGGGCGGCGAGCGGCTCGACGCCGACCGGGCCTACGCCAGCGGCCTGGCCAACAAGCGCGGCGATCTGGCGATCGCGCAGCAATGGGCGTCCTCGATCACCGAACTTGCGCCGCTCGCGCTGCGGCACCTCAAACTCGTCTTCAACGACGACGGCACCCGCGACGAGCCGACGCCGGAGCAGTGGTCGGCCTTCGGTGCGGCCTGGACGAGTGAGGACATGAAGGAAGCTCGGCGGGCGCGGAACGAGAAGCGGAAGCCGAAGTTCACGGGTCGGTGAGGCGGCTTCGCCGCATGTGAGTGGAAATGCATAGTGGGGCACGTATTTCCGCTCACATGTGCGTCAGCGCCTGTCAGCGCCCGCCGAACTCGGGGCTTCGTTTCGCCAGCATCGCGTCGACGGCCTCGGTGTGGTCGGAGGTGGTGTGCGCGATCGCCTGGTACGCCGCGGACAGCTCCAGCAGGCTCTCCAGAGACTGGTGCTGGCCCTCGCGCAGCAGCTTCTTGGTCATCCGCAGCACCTGCGGCGGGTTCGCGGCGACTCTCGACGCCAATGTGTGTGCCGCGCCGAGCAGCTCGCTCGGTTCGACGACCTGTGAGACCAGACCCCACTCCAGGGCTGTCGCCGCGTCGATCGCTTCGCCGGTGAATGCCATCTCACTCGCTCGCGCCATGCCGACTGCCCGAGGGAGTAGCCACGCGCCACCGTCGCCGGGAATGATGCCGACCTTGACGAAGCTCTCGGCGAACTTCGCCGTCGTCGAGGCGATGCGAAGATCGCACATCAGCGCCAGGTCGCAGCCCGCGCCGACGGCCGGACCGTTGACCGCAGCGATGGTCGGAACTGCGCAGTGGTACAGGGCTTTCGGGATGCGTTGGATGCCGCGTCGATAACCCTCTCTCAGTTCGGCGGGGGTGCCGGCGAACATGCCCTCTTTGTCGCGCATGTGCTTGACATTGCCCCCGGAGGAGAATGCCGAACCAGCGCCGGTCAGTACGGCGACCCGCACGCTGTCGTCTCGATCGACCTCGGCCACAGCCGCTTCGAGCGCGTCTATGGTCTCGGCCTCGGAGATCGGATTGCGGGCCTCTGGGTTGTTCAACGTCCACACGACGACGTCGCCCCGGCGTTCGACCAGCACTGGTTCGGTCATTGTTGCACTCCTTCTCGTTGTGCGCCTCCGGCGCATGTGAGCGGAAATACGTGCCCCACTATGTATTTCCACGCACATGCAGCGAAGCTGCCTACACGGTCCTGGTCAGCCGATCCGCGAGCAGGCGCGAGAACTTCGCTGGATCCTTGAGCTCGGTGCCCTCGGCGAGAAGAGCAGTTGCATAGAGCAATTCGGCTGTCTCGGCCAGCGAGGCATCCTCGCTGCGATCCTCGCGCGCCTTCTTCAGCCCCGTCACCAACTCATGATTCGGGTTGAGTTCGAGGATGCGCTTGGAGGTGGGGATGAACTGTCCCGACGCCTTGTACATCTTCTCGAGCTGCGGGGAGAAGCTGAACTCGTCGCCGACGACACACGCGGGTGAGGTGGTCAGCCGCGAGGACAGGCGTACTTCCTTCACGTCCTCGGACAGCGTTTCACTCATCCACTTCAGCAGGTCCTCGAACTCCTTGTCCTGCTCCTCGCGCTTGCCCTCGGCTTCCTTCTTCTCCTCCTCGGTGTCGAGGTCGACCTCGCCCTTGGAGATGGACTGGAAGGGCTTGCCGTCGAAGTCCGGGACGTTGCCGACCCACACCTCATCGACCGAATCGGTCAGCAGCAGGACCTCGAGGCCGCGAGCTTTGAACGCCTCCATGTGCGGTGAGCTCTCGATCTGCTGACGAGATTCGCCCGTCATGTAGTAGATCTGCTCCTGGCCGTCCTTCATCCGGTCGACGTACGCGGCGAGGGTGGTCACGCCCTCCTCCGAGTGCGTGGACGCGAACGACGAAATGCCCAAAAGGGTTTCGCGGTTGTCGGCGTCGGAGATCAGGCCCTCCTTGAGGACCGTGCCGAACTGCGACCACAGCGTGCTGTACTTCTCGGCGTGCTCGCTCTGCATTTCCTTGATCGTCGAGAGCACCTTGCGAGTCAGGCGGCGACGGATCGCGCGGATCTGCCTGTCCTGCTGCAGAATCTCGCGTGAGACGTTCAGCGAGAGGTCCTGCGCGTCGACAACGCCCTTGACGAAGCGCAAGTACTCCGGCATGAGTTCTTCGCAGTCGTCCATGATGAACACACGCTTGACGTACAGGTGCACGCCGGTCTTGCCCTCGCGCATGAACAGGTCGAACGGCGCCTGCGAGGGAATGAACAGCAGCGCCTGGTATTCGAAAGTGCCCTCGGCCCGGAACGGGATGACCTCGAGCGGCTCGTCCCAGGCGTGGCTGACGTGCTTGTAGAACTCCTTGTACTCCTCCTCGGACACTTCGTCCTTGGGGCGGGTCCACAGCGCCTTCTGCGAGTTGATCGTCTCGGTCTCGATGGTGACGGTGTCCTCGGCGCCTTCCTCCTCCGCTTTCACCCTCTTCTCGACGTCGATCCGGATGGGCCACGAGATGAAATCGGAGTACTTCTTGACGAGCTGCTTGATCTTCGATTCCGACGCGTAGTCGTAGAGGTGGTCCTCCTCGTCGGTCGGTTTGAGGTGCAGTGTCACCGAGGTGCCCTGCGCCGCGCCGTCGACGTCGGAGATCTCGTAGGTGCCCTCGCCCGTGGACTCCCATCGCGTCGCCGTGCTCTCGCCCGCCTTGCGGGTGAGCAGCGTGACCTTGTCCGCCACCATGAAGGTGGAGTAGAAGCCGATGCCGAACTGACCGATGAGTTCCTCGGACGCCGCCGCGTCCTTCGCTTCCTTGAGCTTCTTGCGCACCTCGGCCGTGCCGGACTTGGCCAGCGTGCCGATGAGGTCGATGACCTCCTCGCGCGTCATACCGATGCCGTTGTCACGGATGGTGAGGGTGCGTGCTTGTTTGTCGATCTCGAATTCGATGTGGAGGTCGGAGACGTCGACGTCGAGATCCTTGTCTCGGTACGACTCGAGCCGCAGCTTGTCGAGGGCGTCCGACGAGTTGGACACCAGCTCGCGGAGAAAGCTGTCCTTGTTGGAGTAGATGGAGTGAACCATCAGGTCCAAGAGCTGGCGCGTCTCGGCCTGGAATTCCCGCTGTTCGGTGGTCATGAGTGTGTGCGATCTCCTTCTAGAGCAAAACCGTCGCAGTTATTTTACAAAGGGCGTCGGGACGCAACTCGATTGTGCCCGCGTCCGCACGAGCCGACGCACGGCGCCCCGCTCACCTAATGTGGAAATGGTGAAGAACAACAAGATCGTGCCGGTCGCCGCGGCCTTCGCCGGCGCCACCTGGTTGGCCCGGGCGGCCTGGGGCCTGCCGTCGCAAATCGGTGCTCGCACGCAGTCCATCGCGCCGTACGCGGCTGGTTCGCCGCGCTATCGCGGCCGACGGTTCCACAACACGGAGCCGAGTGCGAGTTTCAGCGCCAGCGACGGGGAGTCGATTCTGCTCTCGTTGATGCGGCGCGGTGCCACGGGCCGACCGCAGCAGCCCATCCCACTGGCGCCTCCGGTGGCGCCCGTCGACGCGGGCGAGTCGGCAGTGACCTGGTACGGCCACTCCTCGGTCCTCGTGGAGATCGACGGCCGCCGAGTGCTCGCCGATCCGGTCTGGAGCCACCGCGTCTCGCCCTCGAAGACCGTCGGCCCGGCCAGACTCCACCCCACCCCGATCTCGCTGGATGGGCTGCCGAAGGTCGATGCGATCGTCATCTCCCACGATCACTACGACCATCTCGACAAGGCGACCATTCAGCGGCTCGCCGGTTTGCAGAATGCTCCGTTCGTGGTGCCGATCGGCATCGGCGCGCACCTGCGGCACTGGAAGGTCCCCGAGGATCGCATCATCGAACTCGACTGGGACGAGCAGACCGAGATTGCCGGTATCACCATCACCTGCACCGAGGCGCGCCACTTCTCCGGACGAGGACTGCGGCGCGACCTGACGCAGTGGGCGTCCTGGGCTTTCGCCGGACCGAAACACCGCGTGTTCTTCGGCGGTGACACCGGCTACACCGTCAAGTTCGCCGAGATCGGGGCAAAATACGGGCCCTTCGACCTGACTCTGCTGCCGGTCGGCGCCTACGATCCGCGCTGGGCGGACATTCACATGAACCCTGAGGAGGCCGTGCGCGCGCACGGCGATCTGGGCGGTGGTGTTCTGGTGCCGGTGCACTGGGCCACTTTCAACCTGGCATTCCACCCGTGGTCCGAGCCGATTCTGCGACTCGAAGCCGCGGCCGAACAGGCATCGGTCACGACGGCGGTGCCCATTCCCGGGCAGCGTCTCGACGTCTCACACGGCTTCGCAGGCGATCGGTGGTGGGCACGACTCGGCTGAGCGTTTGCGCCTAGGCTTACCGCCATGTCGATCGAGACGGACGCACACCACGAGGGTGGGCTTTCCGAAAAAGACGTCGTACGCCTCCGGTCCGAGGGGAAGTCCAACGACGTCCCCGCTCGTGCCAGCCGATCGGTGCGCGACATCGTCCGAGGCAACGTGTTCACCCGCATCAACGCAATTCTCGGCGTGTTGCTTGTCATCGTGCTGGCGACGGGGTCTGTCATCGACGGCATGTTCGGGCTCCTGATCATCGCCAACAGCGGTATCGGCATCATCCAGGAGATCCGCGCCAAGCGAACGCTCGACAAGCTCGCGATCGTCGGGCAGAGCAAGCCGGTGGTGCGTCGCGACGGCACCGCCCGCGCGGTAGCCCCCGACGAAGTGGTACTCGGCGACATCATCGAACTCGGCCCGGGAGACCAGATCGTCGTCGACGGCGAGGTCGTGGAGGGCGCGAGCCTCGAGATCGACGAATCGCTGTTGACCGGAGAAGCCGACGCGGTGCACAAGACAGTGGACGCGCAGGTGCTGTCCGGCAGTTTCGTGGTCGCCGGCAGCGGGGCCTACCGGGCGACCAAGGTCGGCCGCGAGGCCTATGCCGCACGGCTCGCCGAGGAGGCCAGCAAGTTCACGCTGGTGCACTCCGAGCTGCGCAGCGGCATCGACAAGATATTGAAGTTCATCACGTATCTGATGGTGCCCGCGGGCGCGCTGATCATTTACAACCAGCTCTTCTCCAGCGGCCAGTCGCTCGGCCCGGCCCTGAGCGGAATGGTCGCGGCACTGGTGCCGATGGTCCCCGAGGGGCTGGTGCTGATGACGTCCATCGCGTTCGCGGTCGGCATCGTCCGACTCGGCCACCGCCAGTGCCTCGTGCAGGAACTGCCCGCCATCGAGGGGCTCGCCCGAGTCGACGTCGTCTGCGCCGACAAGACCGGCACCCTCACCGAGAACGGGATGCGCCTGAAGGAGCTGCGCGTCGTCTCCGAAGGAGAAGCAGGACTGCTGGGGTCCGTGCTTGCCGCACTGGCCCACGACGATCCGCGACCGAACGCAAGCGTCCTTGCCATCGCCGAAGCCTTCGATGATGATCCGGGTTGGACTCAGAGCGCCGTCGCGCCGTTCTCCTCGGCCAAGAAGTGGAGTGGGCTGTCCTACGGCGAGCACGGAAACTGGTTGCTCGGCGCGTCCGACGTTCTGCTCGATCCCGAATCTGATATCGCCCGTGCGGCCGAACAGGTCGGCTCGGCCGGTTTGCGCGTGCTGCTCCTCGCCAGCAGCGATCTCCCCGTCGACGACAACGACGCCCCCGGTGTCGTGACACCGCGCGCACTGGTGGTCCTCGAACAGAAAGTGCGCGCCGACGCCCGCGAGACGCTCGAATACTTCGCGAGCCAGTCGGTGACGGTCAAGGTCATCTCCGGCGACAACGCCGTCTCCGTCGGCGCGGTGGCGGCGTCACTGGGCCTGCCGGGTCAGCCGATCGACGCCCGCGAATTGCCGGAGGACGACGAGGACGGCCTGGCCGACATCGTCGAAAAGTCCACGACGTTCGGGCGAGTGCGGCCCGATCAGAAGCGCCGAATGGTCGGTGCGCTGCAAGGACGCGGTCACACCGTCGCGATGACCGGCGACGGTGTCAACGACGTGCTCGCCCTCAAAGACGCCGATATCGGCGTCGCCATGGGTTCGGGCAGCCCCGCGACTCGTGCGGTCGCGCAGATCGTGCTGCTGGACAACAAGTTTGCGACGCTTCCGTACGTGGTCGGCGAAGGTCGACGCGTCATCGGCAACATCGAGCGCGTCTCCAACCTGTTCTTGACCAAGACCGTGTACTCGGTGTTGCTGGCGTTCCTGATCGGCGCATCCGGTGTGCTCTCACAGCTTTTCGACACCGAACCGCTGCCGTATCCCTTCCTGCCGCGCCACGTGACCATCGCCGCCTGGTTCACCATCGGCATCCCGGCCTTCATCCTGTCCCTCGCGCCCAACCACGAGCGAGCTCGAAGCGGTTTCGTGCCGCGGGTCATGCGCCTGGCGGTGCCGTCGGGAATCGTCATCGGTGTCGCGACGTTCACCTCCTACCTCATCGCGTACGAGGGGCCGAACGCCACCGAGACGCAGGTGACCCAGGCCAGTACGACCGCATTGATCACGCTGATCGTGATCGCGGTGTGGGTTCTCGCGCTCGTCGCACGGCCCTACGTGTGGTGGAAGATCGCGTTGATCGCCGGGTCCGTTCTCGGGTATTTGGTGCTGTTCACGATTCCGTTCTGCCGCACGTTCTTCAAGCTCGATCCGTCCAACGTCGCACTCACCACCACTGCGTTCGTCGTGGGCGCGGTCGGGATCGTCGCCGTCGAGGCCGCCTGGCTGATCAACGGCGCGCTGCAGAAGAGAGCCGAGCTCCGGAGCCGGGTACGCTCTGGTGAGCCGGATTCAACCGCCTACGAGATGGAGCGATGATGGGATTTTCGGACAACCTCAAGGGTCTCGTCGACAAGGGCAAGCAGGCTGCCGCCGAGAACTCGGACAAGATCGAGGACGCCGTCGAGAAGGCGGGCGACTTCGTCGATGACAAGACCGGCGGCAAGTACGCCGACAAGGTCGACAAGGTGCAGGATGCCGTCAAGAAGGCGATACCCGACAAGTAGGTCGGACGGCGACGCGGCATGATCTAGCTGTGGACGGACCGACACTGCTTCTCGTCGTCATCGCCGCTGTCGCGGTGGCCGGCTTCGCGAAGCGTCTGAACCTGCAGGTCCCGCTGGTTCTCGTGACGGTCGGGTCGGTCGCGTCGTTCATTCCGGGCGTCCCACAGGTGACGCTCTCGCCCGAACTCATCCTCGGGGTGGTACTTCCCCCGCTGCTCTACTCGGCGGCCCTGGATTTCTCGTTCGTCAGCTTCCGAAAGAACCTCCGCCACATTCTGCGCCTCGGCGTCGTCATGGTGGTGGTGACGACTTTCGTGGTCGGATGGTTCGCGGACTGGCTCGTGCCCGAGTTCACCCTCGGTGCCGCGCTGGTCCTCGGCGCCGTCGTCGCACCTCCCGACGCCGTGGCTGCGGTGGCAGTCGGTCGCAAACTCGGTCTGCCCGCCCGCATGATGTCGATCCTCACCGGTGAAAGCCTCGTCAACGACGCGGCCGCGTTGACCCTGTTCACCCTCGCGGTGGCATCGGTGACGGGCAAGCGAATCGAGATCGACTCGCCCGTACTGTTTTTCGCCTACGAGATCGTCGGGGGCGTACTCGTCGGATTGATACTCGCTCGCATCGTCCGGTTCGTGCGGGCCCGAATCTCGGACTCCGCACTCGAAACCGTTCTCGGCCTGGTTCTTCCCTTCGCGGCATACCTTGCGGCCGAGGAAATTCACGCCTCCGGTGTACTGGCCGTGGTCACCGCGGGCTTCGTCCTCGGGCGGGTCACCGCAGACGTTGCGGTGACCACACGTATTCAGGAACGTCAGGTCTGGCCGCTGATGGACCTGGTGCTCGAGGCGTTCGTCTTCGCCTACATGGGCCTGCAACTGAAATCGGTCATCGAGCAGGTCGAGAGCGACGGACTGCCGGTGCTGCATGTTTTCGCCTACTCGGTGCTTGTTCTCGGCGTCGTGATCCTCGTGCGTCCGACCTGGATCTTCGCCAACACCGGCGGCCGGACTGCGCTTCGCGCCCTGCTGCGCCGGCGCAGAACCGAGGACACCGACGCTGTCGGGTTGACCTGGCGCCAGAATCTCGTGCTGTCGTGGGCTGGTATGCGGGGGGTGGTCACACTCGCTGCCGCCTCCGGTGTGCCACTGGTGACCGTTACAGGTGAGGCGTTCCCCGGCCGTGCAGTCATTCAAGCCGTTGCATTCGTCGTCGCCGTGGGGACACTGCTGATCCAGGGTTTGACGCTGCCGATGCTGATCCGAAGGCTCGACGTCGCGGACCCGCTCGAGCAGCAGCAGACGGAGAAACAGCAGGCGTTGGCGCGGGCGATCTCTCGGTCGGCGGCCGAGCAGTATCTGACCGAAACCGCGTATGCCGGCCTACCGGGAGCGGATCGTGAGGCGGTGGAGGCAGTTCTCGAGCGCGTCCGACGGTCGGTCCGCGCCCGGTTGGACGCCGACGAGACCGAGGACCGTGAGGAGCGGTTCGCCGCTGCCGGAACGATGTTCGACACGCTGCGTCGCAACGTCCTCGTCGCGCAGCGGGCTGCCCTGGTCAAGGCCAGAGATGACGGTGACCTCGACGACGAGGTTCTGCGTGCCGTCCTCGACGGCTTGGATGTCGAAGAGGCGGCGGCCGAGGCTCGACTCGAACGCTGGAGGCAATGATGCGGAAGGTAGTACTCGCGTTGGCGCTGGTGGGAACCCTTGGGGCCTGCAGCGCCGAGCCTGTGTCCCAGGCCGCTCCTGCGGCGATCACGACTTGGGCGCCAGCGCCGGTGGGCGAGGAACGTGGATCGCTCGTCTCGCAGATGACGATGGGGCACACGGACTTCGCTGTGCGCTACTTCGGGGCCGAGGCCGTTCACGTGGTGTATCGATCCACCTCGGGTGCCGGCGATGCGGGCACCGAGGTGTCCGGGGTCGTGTTCATCCCGAAAGGTGATCCGCCCGAGGGGGGTTGGCCGATCGTCTCCGTTGCGCACGGAACCACCGGCGTCACCGACGAATGCGCGCCATCGCTCTACCCCAACCTGCTCGGCACCATCGGGACGGTGGCTCCCTTCCTCGAACGTGGAATGGTGGTCGCTGTCACCGATTACGAGGGAATCGGAACGCCCGGCTCACACCCGTATCTCGATCCCGATGCCGCGGCCCACAACGTGATCGACGCGGTGCGCGCGGCGAGAAACGTCGTCCCGTCCGCCGGCACCCGGTGGGCAGCGATCGGCAATTCGCAAGGAGGACAGGCAGTGTGGGCGGCTGCCGAGCGCGGCGACTACGGCGACGGACTCGACCTCGTCGGCAGCGCCGCGTTGTCGCCGGTGCTGAACCTGTCGCCGATGTTCGATGCGGGCAGTTCGATGACGCTCCCACAGATGTTGTTGACTCCCTTTCTCGTGGACGGTCTGCAGTTCGAGCGCCCCGAGGTCACCAGGTCGGCGTACGTCCGTGGCGCACTGGAGGCCGAAAGACGCGCGCTCACTGCGTGCACGGATCTGCTCGGTGTACAAAAAGCCGAGGCGGCGACGCGCTTGACTCCCGCCGACGCGGCGCCGGCAACCGAGGCCGCGCGGGTCGAGATGGCGGACTGGTTGCGGTCGGTATCGCTTCCACGAAGGTCGACCACGGTGCCGCTGCTGGTGATCGTCGGAGGACGCGACCAGTTGATCGATCCGAAATGGACACAGGATGCCGTCGCCCGGGCATGCTCGATGGGTGACATCGTCGAGTTTTCTCGGGCACCGGAGCAGGGGCACTCGGATCAGCTCGCGACGTCGGACGGTGTCCGGTGGATCGGCGAACGATTCGCGGGACTGCCCACGCGCGACACATGTCAGGGAGGGTGAGCGATGATGCGTAGCGGCCGCGCCTGCCGGAGACAATCGCCGTGACCTATGCCCTCATGTGGTTTGCGGTGATCATGGCCGTCGCAATCGTGGCGATCGCCGTCATCAGTCTTCGCGGACGCAGAGCCTTGACCACGCCCGAGGAACGCGCGGTGCACGCGACGCTGCACACCGCGTCGCTGGCGGCTCGACCGCTGCGTACGGGCCTGGACGCACAGTCCGCGGCCGAGGCAGCGCCGCATCTGCGGGCATTGATGGGTGCCGACGCCCTCGGGGTGAGCGACGCCGACGCCACACTGCTGACCTGGAACGGGCAGCACGAGGAACTGATCGAGCAGTTCCGGCTGACCGCGCGACGGGCGATCGATGGAGAACGACGGGTACTGCTGGCCCACCCGCTCGGTGCAGACGACTCGGTGCGGGCCTTGATCGCGCAACCGTTGATGATCGAGGGCGTCGGTGTCGTCGGTGTGTTCGGGGCCGTCACGACGCACGTTCCCGGTCCCGGCATGCTCGGTGCCATCACCGAGGTCGCGCGGTACGCGTGCGGTCAGATCGAGCTCGCCGAACTCGATGCCTCCCGAGCCCGTTTGGATCGGGCCGAGGTGCGGGCGTTGCGGGCACAGATCAGCCCCCATTTCATCTACAACGCGCTCGGAACCATCGCGTCGTTCGTGCGGACCGACCCGGACCGGGCCCGCGAGCTGGTGCTCGAGTTCGCCGACTTCACCCGATACTCGTTCCGCACCGCAGGAGAATTCACGGTGCTGGCCGACGAACTGCGCAATATCGATCGCTACCTGACGCTCGAGCGAGCGCGGTTCGGCGACTCCCTGCAAGTGACCCTGCAGGTGGCGCCCGAGGTCTTGGGCGTCGCGCTGCCGTTCCTGGCGTTGCAACCACTCGTGGAGAATGCAGTGCAGCACGGCCTCTCCGGTAGATCAGGGGGCGGGACGATCACCATCGTTGCCGCGGACGAGGGCACCGACTGTCTCATCAGCGTCGAGGACGACGGCGTGGGCATGGACCCGGAGGTATTGCGCTCGGGATCACTGAACGCGGAGGAAGCGGCCCATATCGGTTTGTCGAACGTCGATGACCGGCTGCGCGCGGCGTTCGGCAACGACTTCGGCCTCGTCGTCGACACCGCCCCTGGTGCCGGTACGAAAGTGAGCATGCGGGTGCCGAAGTTCAAAGCAGGTATTCGCGCATGACCCAAGCGTGAATGAGAGGATGAGGTCGCCCATGACACCGTCTGCTGACCCGCCAGCTCCCACCGGCCTCGTCGTGCTCGCCGTCGACGACGAGAAGCCGGCACTCGACGAGATCGCATACCTGCTCAACAGGCAGGATTCCGTCACCGAAGTGAACACCGCCTCGGATGCGACCACCGCGCTCCGACGGTTGCAGCAGCAACCGGGGCCGTCCTCGCCAGCGATCGATGCAGTGTTCCTCGACATCAACATGCCCGGTCTCGACGGTATGGAACTGGCGGGAATTCTCGCCAATTTCGCGCGTCCGCCTGCCGTGGTGTTCGTGACGGCGCACGACGATCGAGCTGTGGCCGCGTTCGATCTGGGGGCCGTCGATTACCTGCTCAAACCGTTGCGTGAGGAGCGGCTGGCCGAGTCGCTCGGCCGTATCGTCGCCGGCCGCAGAGCCGAGGCCCAGGACTCGGCAGGCGGGGAGGAGATCATTCCGGTCGAGCTCGGTGGTACCACCACGCTGGTGCAGCGATCCTCCGTCGGGTGGGTCGAGGCCGAGGGGGACTACGCCAGACTGCACACCACAAACGGGTCTCATCTCGTGCGGATTCCGATCTCGGCGCTGGAAAGCCGATGGGCGGGCGTCGGTTTCCTGCGGGTGCACCGCTCTTACCTGGTGTCGTTGTCGTTGGTGACCGGTATCAGAAGCGTCGGATCGGGCCTGGTGGTGTGCCTGCGCGCGGCCGGGGACTTGCCCGCCGTCGAGTTGCCGGTGAGCCGAAGGCACACCCGGGAACTCAAGGACCGGCTGGTCCGAGGCCCATTGCAGACATGGACGAGTCGGTGACCGGTCCGAGGCCCCAGCGCCAGCGGGTGATTCTCGCCGAGCGGCGCGGTGCTCGGATGGTCCGCACGCGCGTCGAAGTGCAGGAGCAGACCGAAGTCGGCGACGTGTTGGTGCGCAGTCTTGTGCGAGCGCAACTGTGGCTATCGGTTCGACTCGCCGCTCTGACGTTGTGCATTCTCTTTGCGATCCCACTCGTCGGGCTGCTGGTTCCCGCCTACTCTCAGGCCACGGTCTTCGGAATCCGGTTGCCGTGGTTGATTCTCGGCATCGTCGTCTACCCGTTGCTGCTCGGCGTCGGCTGGGTGTACATACGCAAGGCCGAGCGCAACGAACACGAGTTCACCGAGTTGATGGACGACTAGACGGCCCCCGATATGGACATCAGCTGATCCTCGGTAGGCGCATGTTCGAATTGTGCCACGATGAGCGGGAGTCCGGCTTCGTGCGAGACCAGGAGATACGCGTCGAGTGAACGGTCAATCCATTCCGGTGGTCACGGTGATCGCCCTTCTGCTCGCGGCAGTCGCGACCGTCGCCATCGGGATCTACGGGGTGCGCTTCGCCCGTACGACCTCGGACTTCCTCGTGGCCTCGCGCACCGTCGGACCGCGCTGGAATGCCGCCGCCATTTCGGGCGAATACCTTTCGGCCGCATCATTTCTCGGTGTCGCCGGTCTGATAGCGAAGTACGGTGCCGACGCGTTGTGGTATCCGATCGGCTTCACCGCCGGTTACCTGGGTCTGCTGCTGTTCGTGGCAGCGCCGCTGCGCCGCAGCGGCGCCTACACAGTCCCGGACTTCGCCGAGTTCCGGTTGGGTTCACGCAGGCTACGCAAGCTCGCAATGCTCGTCGTCGTGGTCATCTGCGCGCTGTACCTGGTGCCGCAGTTTCAGGGCGCAGGGCTCACGCTCAACATCCTGCTCGGTGTTCCGGGGTGGGTGGGCGCCGCCGTGGTGGGACTCATCGTGATCGCCAACGTGGTCGGCGGTGGGATGCGCTCGATCACCTTCGTTCAAGCTTTCCAGTACTGGCTCAAGCTCACCGCGGTGGCGGTCCCAGCGATCGTTCTCGCGATGCACTTCTTCGCCGACGATCGTGCAGTAGGGAGCCCGGCGCCGCCCACAGTAGACAGTGTGACCACGGTGGACATCACCACCGACGTGTCGGTTCAGGTCGAGGTTCCGATCGAAGTCACGGCGACGGGAATGGTCGACGGAGTCAGCGTCGACGGCCGGCTGGTCCTGGGTGACGGCACGCACCAGCTCGCCGAGGGAACCTCGCTGATTCTCGATGCCGGGTCGCCGGTGCCGGTGGTGGCGGGCGCGCCCACCACCGACAGCGACTGGGCGGAGCCGGGTTGGGGTCTCGGCGGCATGCATCCGCTCTACCAGGTGTATTCGTTGATTCTGGCGACGTTTCTCGGCACGCTCGGCTTGCCCCACGTACTGGTGCGCTTCTACACCAATCCCGACGGTCGGGCCGCGCGTCTGACCTCGCTCACGGTCCTCGGTCTACTCGCGCTGTTCTATCTGTTTCCGACACTGCTCGGCGTGTTCGCCAGGTTGTATGTGCCGCAGCTACTCATCACCGGTACCTCGGACGCCGCGGTGCTGCTGTTGCCGGGTTCGGTGTTGTCCGGGTTGCCCGGTCAGCTCCTGGCGGCGCTCGTCGCGGCGGGGGCGATCGCGGCGTTCCTGTCCACCTCCTCCGGCTTGCTGGTGAGCATCGCCGGAGTGCTCAGCACCGATGTGCTGCGGGGCCGGGTGCGGGACTTCCGGATCGCGGCGGTGCTCGGCGGTGCCGTGCCTCTCGCGTTGTCGGTCGGGGTCGCCTCGCTCGACCTGTCGCGGACCGTCGGATTGGTATTCGCGGTGGCGGCGTCGACGCTCTGTCCGCTGCTCGTGCTCGGTATCTGGTGGCGCGGGTTGACGGCGGCGGGCGCAGCTGCCGGGTTGATCGGCGGTGGTTCGGTGTCGATCGTCGCCGCGTCGTTGTCGGTGTTCGGAGTGTCCGAAACGTGGCTCAGCGGATGGGCGTCGACGATCCTGGGCTACCCGGCGGCGGTGTCCGTTCCGCTGGCATTCGGGTTGATGTTTTTCGTCAGCAAGCTCACCGCGGCGTCGGTTCCCGCCGATGTCGGGACTATCTTCACTCGACTGCACGCGCCGGAGCGCCTGGGCGTGGGCCGAGACCGCGAACAGGAGCTGTAGCGCCCCTCCTGAACCGGTTGGATCTCCCGCCCACTCGTCGTGGTGAGATGACCGCTCGGCGCACACTCGCGCAGCTGGGCGTGTGAGCGGCGCCACTGCATATCTTTGTGATTCACCTCTCACTAGCGTTCCTTGCAGTTGTTCGGTCACATTCCGTGACGATAAGCGCAAAGAGGGAGCTACGAAGGTGACACGACCGGATACATCTCCGCCACCGGACGCGCAGGCGTTCATCGACATGCAAGCGAGCCCGGAATTTCAGGAACTTCGACGACGGCTGCGCAGCTTCGTCTTTCCGATGACCGGGTTCTTCCTGACCTGGTACGTCATGTACGTCCTGCTGAGCACTTACGCGTCGGACTTCATGTCCATCGAGGTGTTCGGCAACATCAACCTCGGCCTCTTGCTCGGGCTCGGCCAGTTCGTCACCACGTTCGCCATCACGGGCATCTACGTCCGATTCGCCAACCGTGAACTCGATCCGCGTGCAGCCGCTCTCCGCGCCGAGATGCTGGAATCTCAGGAGGCCAAGCTATGATACTGGGTCATTCCGCAGGCTCCACTACTGCGAATCTCGCACAAGCCGTCGACACCACAGTCGGCGAACCACTCATCAACATTGCGATCTTCGTCGCGTTCGTCGCGGTGACGATGTTCGTCGTTATCCGCGCCAGCAAGAAGAATGCGACTGCGTCCGAGTTCTTCACCGCAGGCGGTGGCTTCTCAGGACCGCAGAACGGCGTCGCCATCGCCGGTGACTACCTCTCGGCCGCCAGCTTCCTCGGCATCGCCGGAGCTATCGCCGTCTACGGATACGACGGCTTCCTCTATTCCATCGGCTTCCTCGTCGCCTGGCTCGTCGCGCTGCTGTTGGTCGCCGAATTGCTCCGCAACACAGGTAAATTCACCATGGCGGATGTGCTCAGCTTCCGGCTCAAGCAACGGCCGGTTCGTACCGCGGCCGCAATCTCGACGCTGACGGTCTCGCTGTTCTACCTCCTCGCGCAGATGGCAGGAGCCGGCGGCCTCGTCGCACTGCTCCTCGACATCACCGACCGCACCGGTCAGTCGATCGTCATCGCGGTGGTCGGCGTGCTCATGATCGTCTATGTCCTCGTCGGTGGCATGAAGGGCACCACCTGGGTGCAGATCATCAAGGCCGTCCTACTGATCGCCGGCGCCCTGTTCATGACAATTCTGGTGCTCGTCAAGTTCAGTGGCAACTTCTCCGACCTGCTCGGTTCCGCGCAGGCCATGATCGCCGGTTCCTCCGACGAGGTCGTCAACGCTCGGAACATCATCGAACCGGGCGCGCAATACGGCGGCAGCGACCTCTCCAAGCTGAACTTCCTTTCCCTCGGTATCGCCCTGGTGCTCGGAACAGCAGGTCTGCCGCACGTTCTCATGCGCTTCTACACGGTGCCCACCGCGAAGGAAGCTCGTCGTAGCGTCGTCTGGGCCATCGCGCTCATCGGTGCCTTCTACCTGTTCACTCTCGTCCTCGGCTACGGCGCCGCAGCAATCGTCGGACCTGACCGAATCCTCGCCTCCGCCGGCGGGCAGAACTCCGCAGCACCGCTTCTCGCCTTCGAACTCGGCGGGGTTGTGCTGCTCGGTGTGATCTCCGCGGTGGCTTTCGCAACGATCCTCGCGGTCGTGGCCGGTCTCACCATCACGGCCTCGGCGTCGTTCGCTCACGACATCTACGCCAACGTCATCAAGAAGGGCGATGTCGACGAGATAAAGCAGGTCCGGGTCTCGCGAATCACCGCAATCGTGATCGGTGTACTGGCCATCGGCCTGGGCATCCTGGCGAACGGGCAGAACATCGCCTTCCTTGTGGCTCTCGCCTTCGCCGTCGCTGCCGCCGCGAACTTGCCGACCATCGTGTACTCGCTGTTCTGGCGCCGCTTCAACACCACCGGCGCACTGTGCAGCATGTACGGCGGCCTCATCTCGACGCTCATCCTGATCGTCTTCTCGCCGGCAGTATCGGGTTCGCCCACGTCGATGCTCCCCAACTCGGACTTCGCCTGGTTCCCGTTGTCCAACCCCGGCATCGTCGCTATCCCGCTGGCGTTCGTCCTCGGCATCGTCGGCACCTTGATGTCGAAGGATTCCGAGAGCAGGGCCAAGCAGGCCGAGATGGAGGTGCGTTCGCTGACCGGCATCGGAGCCGAGAAAGCAACCGCGCACTGATCAAGTTTTCCGATAGCGCTCAGAGGGCGGCCGACATTGTGTCGGCCGCCCTCTGAGCGTTGGTTGCCGTCACTATCGCACTCGTCGAGATCGGGAGATATCACACGTGCTGTGGTGTTGACGAGTCGTACCTCACACCGTTCGCTTGACGCCGGTGGTTACGATCCCTTCCGTGGCCAAGCTGAAGGTAACCGTCAATGTCCCCCTCGAACCCGATGTGGCATGGACGCACGCGTCCGACCTTGCCGACTACGACAAGTGGTTGTCCATCCACGAGGCCTGGCGCTGCGACCTGCCCGAACAACTCGCCGACGGCGTCACCCTCGAGTCGGTGGCGAGCGTGAAGGGGATGCGCAACCGCGTTCGCTGGACCATCGAGAAGTACGACCCGCCCAAGAAGCTCGAACTCAAGGGCAACGGCAAAGGCGGCGTCAAGATCGGTCTGAAGCTGACCGTCGCTGCGGGAAAGAGTGGCGGCGCGGACGTCACCCTCGACGTCGACCTCGGTGGCGCGCCGCTGTTCGGGCCCATCGGATCCGGCGTCGCACGTGCTTTGAAAGGCGACATCGAGAACTCGATGAAGACGTTCGAGTCGCTGTACGCCTAGATTTTGCCGCGCCGCCGCACAGCCTGAGTCCGACCTCTTCGGTCTCGCGCTCACCACGGAGAGGTTCCACACATGCCCGGTAGACACAGTGCGCCGCAGACGGCGTCCAGCTCGACAGGGCTGCTCAAGTACGTTGTCATCGCCGTTGTGGCGATCGTGGTCATCGTCGGCGGTGTCTTCGCCGCACAGAAAGCACTCGGTTCTGGGTGCGCCGACACCTCCACATACACGCTCGCGGCCGACCCGGCCATCGCAGAGGTGGTGACGCAGGTCGTCGCCGACGTGCCCGCAGAGGACCTGGGTTGCGCGAGCATCGAGGTCACTGCCACCGACTCGGGTGAGGCCTCCGCTGCTGTCTCGATGGGGTCGCAGCCCCCGTCGCTGTGGATCCCCGATTCCTCGTTGTGGGTGGGCAAGACGGTACGTGCGACGGGCTCACTGGTCGATCTTGCGAGCAAGTCGGTGGCAACGACGCCCGCGGTCATCGCGGCGCGGACCGACGAGGTGCCGTTCTTCGATTCCTGGCTGACGGCGCTGCAGCTGAAGGGCTTGCGCATCGGCAACCCGCTGACCAATACCACCTCCGACGCCCCGATCCTCGGCGCCCTCTCGGAAGCGGGCACCGATGACGAGGCGGTGGATTCGGTAGAGGCGGCCCTGGTGCCCATTGCCCAGGCGCAGGCCGAAGTCAAGAACGAGTCCGACGCCGCATCCCGGCTCGACGAGGTGATCGAGGACGGTGGCGTCGCTGTCGTCTCGGAGCAGACACTCGTGCGCCACCAGGTCTCCGGCGCCGATCTGCAGGCGACTTTCCCTCCCACCGGGAGTTTTTTCCTCGACTTCCCGCTGGCCGTCACCGAGCCCGACGGCGACCGGCACGAGGGTGCGAAGGCCGCCGGTCTGGCTCTCGCCGATGCCCTGGGTTCGGAAACGGGTCTGGCGACCCTGTCCGAGGCGGGGTTCAGGGCACCGGACATGGCGCCCCTCACCAGCAGCGAGGCAGGTGCTGAACGAGGCGTGGGCGAGGTCGCCTCGCTGGGCATCGCCGATCAGCAGACGGCAGAAACCGTGCTGCGTCGCTATCAGGTGCTTGCGATGCCCTCGCGTGCCCTGGTCATCGAGGACGTATCCGGATCGATGGGCTACAACGCTGGGGCCGATACTCGGATCGAATTGACCGTGCAGGCCAACCAGACGGGCATAGGCCTGTTCCCGGACAACGCCGCGATGGGGCTGTGGGCATTCTCGATCGGTCTGGGCGGCGGGGATCAGGACTATCGCGAACTGGCACCGATCCGGCGTCTCGACGAGGACGTGGACGGCATATCGCAGCGCGAGGTGCTGATGCAGCAGATGCGGGCGCTGCCCGGCCTCGTCGGCGGCGGCACCGGGCTGTACGACACCACGCTCGCGGCGTTCCGGCAGGTGAAAGAGGGATACGACCCCGACTTCATCAACAGTGTCATCGTCTTCACCGACGGCTCCAACGAGGATCCGGACAGCATCTCGCTCGACGAGTTGCTCGAGACGCTCCGTGCGGAGCAGGATCCGACGGCGCCGGTAGTCATCGTCACGATCGGCATCACCGAGGACGCCGACGCCGCGGTTCTGCAGCAGATTTCCGCGGCCACCGGCGGATCGAGCTATCTGGCGAGAAACCCGGCCGAAATACCGAACGTGTTCGTCAATGCGCTCAAAGCCAGGGCAGGGCGCTGATTCGAGGGCTAGGTTTGACCCTGCATTTAAGCAAGTATCGACCGGGGGAGTTGGGGCAATGTCGGGGCGGCATGGAGCTGGGGCGCGGAGAAGTCCGGTCCTCATGTGGGGCGCGGTGGCTGCCGCGGCGGTCGTCGTGGTGGCCGGTGGCTACTTCGCGGTCACCGCAGTCGGCGCAGGCGGGTCCGGATGTGAGACGGTCGAGCGGATCTCGGTGGCGGTCGATCCGACGCTCGCGCCGGTGGTCTCGGATGCTCTGGCTGCCACCGACGTAGCCGAGCGTGGGTGCGCGGAGTTCGAGGTGCGCGCCGAGGCGCCCACCGACACCGCCACCGAACTTGCCAACTCCGATGCCGAGCGACCCGATCTGTGGATCCCCGACTCGACCCTGTGGCTGCTCAAGACACTCCGCTCGACGGGCGCTCTGCCGGAGGTGGCCAAGTCGTCCGTTGCCAACACCCTGCCCGTGGTGGTGACCCGCGACGCTGACGCACCCGCGCCGGCCACGTGGCTGAGCGTCCTGCAGACCCCCGAGCAGCGCATCGGCGACCCACTGGACAGCAGCGCCTCCCTGGCATCGATTCTCGGGGCTCTCGCGGAGTCCGAAGTCGGTCTGTCCGATGCCGAGGCGGTGGCGGCAGCTCTCGTGCCGATGGCGCAGGACTTCGGACGGATCGCTGATCAGCCGCACGGTACCGCCGACCTGGTCGAGCAGGTAGCGGTCGACGGTGGCACGAGCGTGGCCACAGAGCAGAGCGTCGTGACCTATAACGCGCAGAATCCGTCGACCCCGTTGCACGCGGTTGTTCCCCCGACGGGCAGCTACTTCCTGAACTATCCGCTGGCGGTGACGGCCGAGGCTGGACCGCGTTACGGCACGGCGAGGGACGCAGGAGCTGCGCTCGCATCAGTTTTGTCCACCGTCGCTGCAGCAGAAAGCCTGTCCGAGGCTGGTTTTCGACCATCGAGCGCAGTTCCGCTGGCCGACGGCCGAGGTGTCGGATCGGCCGCGTCGCTCGAATTGAAGAACCCGTTGGGAATCGAGAGCACGCTGCGTGACTGGTCGGTGCTGGCGCTGCCGTTGCGCACGCTGGTCGTCGAGGATGTTTCTGGGTCGATGGCCGCGGCTTCGGGGGATTCGACTCGAATCGCGTTGACTGTCGACGCCAGCCTCGGCGCGAACGCACTCTTCAGTGATCGCACGGAGATGGGTTTGTGGGCGTTCTCGATCGGGTTGGGCGGTGGTGACAAGGACTATCGAGAACTGGTGCCACTCGGCCCGGTCAGCAACGTCGTCAACGGTCTGCCTCAGCGGGAAGCGATTCTCTCGGCGGTGCGGTCGCTGCCTTCGCTGGTCGGCGGCGGAACAGGCCTGTACGACACGACTCTCGCCGCGTTCCGCAGGGTGAAGGAGGGTTACGATCCCAACTTCGTCAACAGCGTCATCTTGTTGACCGACGGCTCGAACGAGGACGAGGGCAGCCCGAGCCTGGACGAGTTGGTCGACACTCTTCAACGAGAGCAGGACCCGGTGCGGCCCGTGGTGATCGTGACCGTGGGAGTCACCACCGACGCCGATCCGGTAGCGCTGCAGGCAATCGCGGCGGCCACCGGCGGAACCAGCTACATCGCCGAGGATCCCCGCGATATCCCGGAGGTCTTCGTCAAGGCACTCAACAGCCGCACTCAGCGCATCGGCGGAGAGTGACTCAGACGAAGGTCAGAACGATTCCCGCTGCGCAGCACGCGATCACGATGGCAATCGCGATCGCGTCGGCGAAAGAGGGTCCGCGCGGGTAGGCGGTGATCTTGCCGGTTCCCCCGCGGGCGGTGATCGCCGCACCCATCTCCGTGGCCCGCCTGATCGCTATGGACATCGTCGCCGTGATGAGGTCGACGATGGAGTTGTCGGACGCGCTGTTGAGAACGGACTTCGGTCGCAGTTTGCGTGCCGCGTTCATCGTGCGCATCTCCTCGATGAGCAGTGGCAGCGAGCGCAGGCACAGTGCCACCGTCGCCGCCCACTCGTCGACCGGCACCCTCAACTTCTTCAGCGGGGACCCGAGAACCGCGACGGCAGGGGCGATGTCGCTCATCGATGTGGTCCACCCGATCATCACCGAGGCCCCGAGCAGGACGAACGCGAAGACGGTCGAGCGAGCGAACAGTAGTACGGCGTCGAGGCCGATGGGCAGGTTGAGCAACGCCCCCAACAGGAACAGGCCCCAGATCCACAGGGGTGGTCGTGGTACCGCGCCCGGCGGTACTCGTGCGATCACCGCGGTGACGAGAAGCAGGCCGACGATCACCCCGATCGCGGGCCACGACGGTGCCACCACGATGGTGATGCTGATCAGCAGGACGGCGATCAGTTTCGTGCCGGCCAAGAGTCGGTGGATAGGTGAATTTCCCGGCACCTGCCGGAGTACCACTGTGGTCACGAGGGCACTCCTCTCGTCGACAGTTCCGACACGATGCGGCCGCTGTCGAGGGTGATGGTTCTGTCGCAGATCCGGTCCATACCGTCGACGTCGTGGGAGATCACGACAATCGCGATGCCCTGACTGCGCAGTGAACCGAGGACGTCGATGATCTCGCTGCGGCCGGGTGGATCCAGCCCGGCGAGTGGTTCGTCGAGGACCAGAAGCGGTCGGCTGTTCACCACGAGACCGGCGATGACGACGCGTCGCATCTGGCCGCCGCTGAGCGAGTCGATCTCGCGGCCGGCGAGCATCCGGTCCAGGCCGACGGCGTCCATTGCCCGGGCGACCTTCGCCGACCCCACCTCGGGACCTCCGGCTGCTTCGATGTCCTCGGCGACTGTGCGTCTTTGAAGCTGTAGCCGCGAATGTTGGAAGGCGAGCCCGACAGCGCCGACTTTGTCGCTCATGTCTGTGCCGTCGATGGTGGCTGTCCCTGCGGTCGGCTTGGTCAGGCCGGCCATTATCCATGCGAGGGTGGACTTCCCGGACCCGTTTCCACCGAGCATCAGGATTCCGTCGCCCCGGTGGATTTGCAGGTCGATGCCGTCGAGTGCGCGTTGCGCCCAGGGGGTGCGGCGATTGTAGGTGTGTTGCACACCGCGCAGTTCGAGCAACGGTTTGCCGGTACGGAATTCGATGGCGTCGGAGTCCTGGTACGGTCCGCGCATCCACTCCGGTGTGTGTTCGACCTGCACGCCGTCGTGTAGATGGATAACTCGATCGGCTGCCGTTGTTTCCGCGTCCTGATGTGTCACAAGCACAACCGACATCCGGTGCCGCTTCGGCAGTGCAGCGAGCAGCGCGACCAGCGACCTCCGGCCTTCGGCGTCGATCATGGCTGTTGCCTCGTCGGCGATCAGCAGTGTAGGTCGGCGAGCGAGGGCCGAGGCGACAGCAAGGCGTTGAAGTTCGCCACCGGACAGCGACGATGTCTCGCGCGTGCCCATTCCAGCGAGTCCGACCTCGGCGAGCAACTTCTCGACATCGAGGTCTACGCCCGGTGCGAGTCCCCACACCACGTCGTCCGCGACCCGACTGCCGAGCACCTGGCTTTCGGGGCGCTGCAGCACAACGGCGGTGCCGCCTTCGAGTCCGAGGCCCGCGATACCCGGACGTTCGACGGTTCCCGATGTGGGCAGGGTTCCGGCCAGGATGCGGGCGAGGGTGGACTTGCCTGAACCGTTGTGTCCCACCACGGCTACGAATTCACCGATGTCGATGGTGAGGTCGATGTTCTCGAGCGCGGCCGCGCGGGCATTGTCGTAGCGGAAGCCGACGCCGGTCAATCGGAGCGGAAGGGCCTCGACCACACCGTCACCCGCCGCGGGCAGGTGCTCGACTACCGGAATGGTAGCGAGGCGATCGAGGACGGCGCCGAGGATCAACCACGTGAACAGGGCGCCGAAGATGATGCTGAACGACATCGTGCCGAGAATCCACCACCACCAGTTGTCCAGTACGGCGCCGACGCTCGAGCGCAGCACATCTGCGGGCGTCACGAGCATCTCGGCGCGCGACATCATGCGTGCAACACCTTCGATGGTGTTCTCGATGGTTCGCAGGAACAGCTCGCGCAGCGGCGTCAGAACGAACAGCATCCCCACCGTGAACAGGCCCAGCGACGGGCCGATGATGGTAGCCGTCGCAAGGACCGAGAGCAGCCCCTGTTTCTTGCGTTTCGCCCGCCCCACGATGCCGCCGAGCAACGCCGACGTGGCCACCGTGAAGGCCGTGGTGGTACCTGCGGCGACGAATGCGACGAGGATCCCGGCGGCAGCAGCCGCGACCAGCGCGCGTGTGCGGTGACGCTGGATCACCACTGCCAACGGGACGGCGGCGACGATCTGCAGGGCCGATGCCATCGGAACGACCATGGCAACGACCGACAGCGCCACCGCGATGCTGCTCATCACCGCTGCTGTCGCCGTTTCGGCGGGCGTCAGAGCCAAGGACTTGCGCAACCTCGTCGGTCCCTAGCGCGACCGCTGGCTGGTGGCGGGACCGGCGGGACGACGCCGACGTCCGCCGCCGGCGGCGTGCTGGCGCGGCGAACCCTGACGCGAGCCGCCCTGCCGCGGCTGCTGCTGCGGTGCGACCTTGACGGGCTCGACGTAGCGGGCCTGCTCGCCGACGAGTTCGGCGACCTGAGGTGACGTCGAGGTGACCCGAACGGGTGTGACCTTGATGTCGGCCTTGCGTAGCAGGACTGCGGTGTCTCGGCGCTGCTCCGGAAGTACGACGGTGACGACGTCTCCGGCGCTCCCGGCGCGTGCCGTACGGCCCGAGCGGTGCAGGTAAGCCTTGTGCTCGGCGGGCGGGTCGACGTGCACGACCAGCTGGACGTCGTCGACGTGGACGCCGCGGGCGGCGACGTCGGTGGCGACGAGGACCCGAGCTGCACCCGAGGAGAACGCCAACAGGTTGCGATCGCGCGCAGCCTGAGACAGGTTGCCGTGCAGGTCGACCGACGGAATTCCCGCTTCGGTGAGCTGCTTGGCGAGCTTGCGCGCCTGATGCTTGGTGCGCATGAACAGGATTCGGCGACCCGTGCCCGATGCGAGCTGCTGCACCAGCTTTTTCTTCGCCTCGACACCGTCGACCTCGAACACACTGTGTGTCATGGCTTCGACGTGTGAGTTGACCTCGTCTACGGAGTGAGTGACCTGGTCGGTGAGGAAACGCTTGACCAGCTTGTCGACACCGTTGTCCAGCGTCGCCGAGAACAGCAGGCGCTGACCCTTCGGCGGGGTGGCAGCGAGGATTCGCGTCACGACGGGGAGGAAGCCGAGGTCGGCCATGTGGTCGGCCTCGTCGAGGACAGTGATCTGCACGCCGTCGAGGGTGACGTGGCGCTGCTTCATCAGGTCTTCGAGACGGCCGGGGCAGGCGACGACGATGTCGACGCCACCGTTGAGTGCGGAGACCTGGCGGTTCTGCGAGACGCCACCGAAGATGGTGGTGACCCTGAGCTTGTATGCGGCCGCCAACGGTTCGATGGCGACGGCGATCTGGGTGGCCAGTTCGCGGGTGGGAGCCAGGATCAGTCCGCGCGGACGGCCGGGCTTGCGGTTGCCGGGCAGCTGTCCGGCGAGGCGGGCCACCATCGGGATGGAGAAGGCGAGGGTCTTGCCGCTTCCGGTCTTTCCACGTCCGAGCACGTCACGTCCCGCGAGTGTGTCGGGGAGGGTGTCGGCCTGGATGGGAAACGGTTCGGACTTGCCCTGTGCGGAGAGGACATCGGCGAGTGCGTGCGGTACGCCGAGCGAAGCAAAAGTAGTCATAACGATGAGATGTGCCTTTCGGGCAGGGTGTTGCACCCATGGCCGATGGCCGTCAGATGCAAAGGGTGGCGAGACTGCCGGTGGGCAGTTTCGATCGCCGTAAGAAAAGCCTGTGCAGGGTGCACATGGACTACGCGGCCGGAGCCGGGCGGAAGTAGAAGCATTCCACGACGTCTGACGAGCAGCTACGCGCGTCGTCGACAAGTGTAACCGAGTCATCGGCATCGTCACGCCACCACACCGATGTCGAAGACGATGCCGTTCTCGATCTGTGAGGTGTAATGCTCGATAACCGACACCCCTGACGCTGTGGATATGTATGTGTGCCCGGTAGGTGTCATAACCCCGTACTTGTGAAGCTCGCGGCGACCGGTGCGTTCCGGTCTTGCTTTCCAGCCTTCGCCTTCCTTCGCGTAATTGCATGCGGCACAGAGGCCTGCCCCGTTTTCGGCTGTTGTTCTGCCACCGGCAGCGTGCGGCACGATGTGGTCGTGGTGCCGGATGGGTGCGTCGCACCACGGGGTGCGGCATGTCCGGTCGCGAACATCGATCAGGCGCGCGAGTGCCGTCGGGAAGGTCCGCGATTTCGATTCCATCGCGGTGAGCGCCCCGGTCTCAGGGTTGGCGTAGAGCCTGCGAAGTGCGACGCGCGTCTCACTGTCGAGTGCCTCACGTACCAGTTTCTGGGCGACATCGGAGGGAATATCGCCGTAGCCCTGCAGGTGCGCGGACCCGGCGTTGCCGCTCAATAGTGCGGTGTCCGGCAACACAACGTTGACGGTGACCGGTGAACCTGCAGCGGCGGAGACTCCCGTTATCCGTTCGAATACGAGGTCGGCCATGATCTGGTCGCGGGTACGGGTCTCTCCACCTGCATTGATGATGGTGTCGGCATCGCGCCGCAGCGTCGCCCACATGCCCACGGCTCGTTCCATCGAGGTCAGGGTCGTGAAGGAGCACATGGAATCGGGTGCCGGCCTGGTGCTGGTGCGTCGGTTCGAGTACGCCTTGGCTCGGCGTTTGACCTGTGAGGCAGCGTCGAGTTGATTGGCGAGCGACCGGGCGCGGCCCTCGATTTTCCTGTCACCGGCGCCAGCGAGCGTGGCGGGATCGGCACACAGGCGCTCGTCGATGGTGCCTCGATCCTCGGCTGTCAGACATGCCGTCTCACGGACGAGAATCATGGCGCGCCATTCGTTGAGGTCCCCGGCGCGCAGCCGGGCCATCGTGTGTGGCATCTCGTGAACGAGTGCCCGCGCGAGACCGAGATGTGTGCCACCTCGGTGGGGAGATTCGCGTCGTGCAAGCCCGATCTGCGAGGCAATGCCTCTGCGCCACTGAGGCTTCGGCTTGCCGCGCTCTTTTCGCTCGTTGCTGATCGTTATCGCAACAGCGTCCGTGACCACAGCCTGGGCTGCGACGCACGCGCACTTCGCCGTTTCGAGCGCCGAGATGATGTCGATGCCGGTGGCCGCGTCGACATCGAACTGAGCCCGTTGCACACGCGCGACGAAGACAAGCACGTCCTGTGCCGTCAAAGCGATGTCCGATGCCAGATTCGTAACCACAAGCCCCCCATGTGAGTCGAACGTATGTTCCCCTGAGTCGGGCATGAGGCGTCCTCGACGTATCCGAAGCGGGCTGATGACGAGCAACCGGGCCCCCACCGCGTGATTATCAAGAGTGTCTGCACCGCGTGTCAGTTTCAGAAGACGACTGCACTCTTTGCAGGCGTTTTGAGGGTGTGTGCACGCCCTCAGCAACGGCCGTCCCTTTCCAAAACATACGGGGAGGGGGTATCGTCCCGATACGGCAATCGGATACCCCTAGGGGGTATGCGAATCAACTGAAGGGGCACCCATGATCACCACGAACTACCGAGTTATCGGCATGACCTGCGGTCACTGCGAGGCCTCGGTGCGAGAAGAAGTCGGTGCCGTAGCCGGAGTCGAGACGGTCGAAGCGTCCGCGTCGGCGGGAACGATGACAGTGACCAGTGCCGCAGAACTCGACCAGACTCAGGTCATCGCTGCCGTCCGCGAGGCCGGATACACAGCAGAACCGCAACCCGCAGATTCACGCTCCGTGTAACCACCGAATCAGGTGGATGGAAGGACTCGCACGATGAACGAGCACATACATGCAGGCGTCGATGCTGCGACGGATCAGCCCACTTCGTCGCCGCACAGCGGCCCTGACGCGGGCCAGGACATGTCCGGTCACAGCGGCGGCTCACCCGCACATGGCGGGCACGCGGACCACGGGGGTCACACCGGTCACGGTGGTCATGCGGGGCATGGTGATCACGTCGGTATGTTCCGGCGCCTGTTCGCGATCATGCTGGTCCTCGCGTTCCCGGTGGTCTTGGCCTCCGAGATGTTCGCGATGCTCGTCGGCTACTCGTTACCCGACGCGTCGTGGATCGCCTGGATCTCCCCGGTGTTGGGGACGGTGATGTTCGTCTGGGGCGGTTCCCCGTTTCTGACCGGCGCAGTGAGCGAAATCCGTTCGCGTGCACCAGCAATGATGCTTCTCATCGCCCTGGCCATCAGTGTTGCGTTCGCGTCGTCGATGGGCGCGAGCCTCGGTGTGCTTTCTCATGAGCTCGACTTCTGGTGGGAACTGGCCCTACTGATCGTGATCATGCTGCTCGGGCACTGGATCGAAATGCGATCACTCGCGCAGACCACGTCCGCCTTGGATTCGCTGGCAGCGTTGCTACCGGACACCGCCCAACGCGTCGACGGCGACGATGTGGTGCCGGTATCACCGGATCAGCTCGAGCTCGGCGATGTCGTGGTCGTCCGCCCCGGCGGGCGACTACCGGCTGACGGGACCATTGTGTCCGGATCGGCGAGTATGGACGAGTCGATGATCACCGGAGAATCGCGCACGATCCGCCGTAGCGACGGCGAGCACGTCGTCGCGGGGACCGTGGCCACCGACTCCGGAATCAGGGTTCGAGTCACCGCGGTAGGTGAGGACACTGCCCTCGCCGGTATCGGAAGACTGGTTGCCGACGCCCAGAACTCGACGTCGCGAGCTCAACGAATTGCTGACACCGCTGCGGGGTGGTTGTTCTGGTTCGCCCTCGGATCCGCGATCATCACCGCGGCCGTGTGGACGCTGTTCGGGATGCCCGACGACGCCGTCATCCGGACGATCACCGTGTTGGTCATCGCCTGCCCGCATGCACTCGGCCTGGCTATCCCGCTGGTGGTGTCCATCGCCACCGAACGCGCCGCCCGCGGCGGAGTCCTGGTCAAAGACCGGTTGGCGCTGGAAACCATGCGGACAGTGGATACCGTGCTGTTCGACAAGACCGGCACCCTCACCAAAGGTGAACCCACCGTCACCGGGGTCGAGGTGACCGACGGGCACACCGCCGACGACGTCCTCGGCCTGGCCTCAGCCGCGGAAGCAGATTCCGAACATCCCCTGGCCCGCGCCATCATCGACGCCGCACGAACGCGGAACCTGACAGTCCCGGCCGCCACCGACTTCCAGTCGTCCCCAGCGATCGGGGTGTCCGCAGACGTCGACGGCACCACAATCCAGGTCGGCGGCCCTGCACTGCTCGAGCAGGAACATGCAACCGAACTCACCGTCGCCGACCGGTGGCGCGAAGACGGAGCGATCATCCTGCACGTCTTCGCCGGCGGCACCGTGATCGGCGCGCTCGCGCTCGCCGACGAGGTCCGGCCCGAATCACGTGCAGCGATCGATGCGCTGCACGCCCGCGGTGTCACGGTGGTCATGATCACCGGTGACGCCGACGCTGTCGCGAAATCCGTAGCCACCGAACTCGGTGTGGACCGCTACTTCGCCGGAGTGAAACCGGAAGACAAGTCGCACACCGTCGCTGATCTCCAACGGGAGGGCCGCACTGTGGCGATGGTCGGCGACGGCGTCAACGATGCGCCCGCTATAGCGCAGGCCGATGTCGGCATCGCGATCGGCGCGGGTACCGACGTCGCCATCGCGATCGGCGCGGGTACCGACGTCGCCATCGCGTCGGCGGGAGTGATCCTCGCCAGCGACGACCCCCGGTCGGTGTTGTCGGTGATCGAACTGTCGAAGGCGTCGTATCGGAAGATGAAGCAAAACCTGTGGTGGGCAGCGGGATACAACTTGATTTCCGTTCCGCTCGCGGCGGGAGTGCTGGCACCGATCGGGTTCGTGCTTCCCATGTCGATCGGCGCGATCCTGATGTCGTTGTCAACGATCATCGTCGCAGCCAACGCACAATTGTTGCGCCGACTCGATCTCACACCTGTGACTTTCGGGTGAATGTGGCGTGGTTTTCGATGCCTGATTTGGCATGCTTTGAGGTTTGTCGATTTTCTCCTTCAGCTCTCCAAGGGAATTTTGGATACCAGTGAGCGGAGTCGATGGGTCAGGCGTAGAGGGCGCTGATTTTGGTCTTGTGAGCTTCGTGAATGATGTTGCGCTTGAGCTTGAGCGTCGGCGTCAATTCGCCGGTCTCCTGGGTGAAGTCGACCTCGAGGATCGTGTATTTCTTGATCTGCTCGGGGTTGGAGACTTTCTTGTTGGCGTCGGCGACGGCCGAGTCGATTTCGGCGATCAGGTCGGCGTTCTTCACCAGATCGGCGATCGCGGTGTTCGCGGGTAGGCCGTTGCGCTCGACCCAACCGGGCAGTGTCTCCGGATCGAGGGTGATCAGTGCACCGATGAACGGCTGACCGTCGCCGACGACGAGGCACTGGCTGATCAGAGCGTGCGCGCGCAGGGAATCTTCGAGGCCTGCCGGTGCGACGTTCTTGCCGCCGGCGGTGACGATGATTTCCTTCTTGCGGCCGGTGATGGAGACGTAGCCCTCGTTGTCGATCGATCCGAGGTCGCCGGTGTGGAACCAGCCGTCGACGATGGATTCGGCAGTGGCCTTGTCGTTGTGCCAGTAGCCGGCGAACACGACCGGGCCCTGCAGGAGGAGTTCGCCGTCTTCGGCGATTCGGGCGGCGTGGCCGTTGATCGGCTTGCCGACGGTGCCGACGCGCTGCGCGCTCGAGGTGTTGACGGTGATTGCGGCGCTGGTCTCGGTGAGGCCGTAGCCCTCGTAGATCGGGATGCCGACGCCGCGGAAGTAGTGGCCGAGGCGCGCGCCGAGGGCTGCGCCGCCGGAGACTGCTCGCTCGCACTCGCCGCCCAGTGCTGCGCGCAGCTTCGAGTAGACGAGCTTGTCGAATACCGCGTGCTTGAGCTTGAGTGCCAGTCCGGGGCCACCCTTTTCGAGGGATTCGCTGTATTCGATGGCGGTGGCGGCAGCCTTGTCGAAGATGCTGCCCTTGCCGCCGTCGACGGCTTTCTGGCGAGCCGAGTTGTAGACCTTCTCGAACACGCGGGGCACCGACAGGATGAAGTTGGGCTTGAAGCCGGCGAACTGCTCGAGGAGCGTCGTCAGGTCCGAGGTGTGGGCGACGGTGACCTTGGCGTCGAAAGCGCCGTAGGAGATCGCTCGTGCGAATGCGTGGGCGAGCGGGAGGAACATCAGCGTCTTTTTGCCGGGGATCATCGACTCCGGCAGGGCCAGGCGGCAGGCGTTGGACTCGGCGTGGAGGTTGGAGTGTGTCAGCTGGACGCCCTTGGGGCGTCCGGTGGTTCCGGAGGTGTAGATCAGGGTCGCGGGCGAGGCGGCGGTGACCTGGTGGCGACGTGTGTGCAGTTCTTCGTCGGTGATGGCGGAACCGCGGCTGGACAGCTCGTCGATGGCACCCGATTCGATGATCAGGACTTCGCGGAGAGCTTCTGCGCCGTCGGTGACTTCCTTGTGGGTCTCTGCGTGCTTGGCCGTTTCGACGACCAGAAGTGTTGTCGCTGAATTTTCGAGGATCCACTGCGCCTGATCGGGGGAGGAGGTCTCGTAGATCGCGACGGTGCATCCGCCGGCAGTCCAGATGGCGTAGTCGAGAACGACCCACTCGTAGCGGGTCGCGGACAGGATAGCGACGCGGTCGCCGAGTTCGACACCTGACGCGATCAGGCCCTTAGCAACTGCGGAGACCTGCTTCGCGAATTCAGCTGCGGTGACGTCGACCCAGCCGCCGTTCGACGGCCTCTTGAACGGCACGAATGTGGGGTCTTCTTCGGCGTGACGGAACACGGAGTCGGCCGTGGAAATGTTTCCAGGAATTGAGAACGACTGTGAAACTGAGAACTCGCGCACTATTGACCCCTTCAGTGACAGCTCTGTGGCCGCGTCGGTAAATGAAAACCCCCGTTCTTCTTGGAATCGGGGATGGTGTCTGCCACATGAAACGCATTGAAGAGTTCGGACACTTTTGGGCACATTCAGGTGTTCGAGCACTCAGTTCACGTGGATTCGACTCAGTGGGTGCGGTCGGGCTCGGATGCCTTGAGCATGTCGTGACGCTCGACGACCTTGATGCGCTCACGGCCTTCGGGCTCGCCCAGGCTGCGCTCGTGCGCGTCGAGGCGGTACCAGCCCTGCCAGGTCGTGTACGGCACCTGCTTGCCTTCGAGGAACTCGATGACGGCGTTCTCGTCGGGGTTCGCGGCGCCAGCGAAGTCGACGGAATCCTCGAGGAGGTTCGCGACGGTTTCGTTGGCGTCACCCTTGGTGTGGCCGATGAGGCCGACGGGGCCGCGCTTGATCCAGCCGGTGACGTAGGTGGCCGGCATGAACCGGGCTGCGCCCTCGGCGTTGTCGTCGGCGACGACGCGTCCGGCGTCGTTGGGGACGGTGCCGGCCTGGTCGTCGAACGGCAGCTGCGTGACGTTCTGTGAGAGGTAACCGACGGCGCGGTACACGGCCTGGACATCCCAGTCCTTGTACGTGCCGGTGCCCTTGACGTTGCCGGTGCCGTCGAGCTGGGTGCGCTCGGTGCGCAGGCCGACGACCTTGCCGTCTTCGCCGAGGATCTCGGTGGGAGATTCGAAGAAGTGCAGGAACAGCTTGTGCGGGCGGTTTCCGACGTCGCGAATTGCCCAGTCCTGCAGGGTGTTCGCAACCATGTCGACCTGCTTGGAGTTACGGCGAGCCTGCTCGGAACCCTCATCGTAATCGATGGCCTCGGGGTCGACGATGACCTCGATAGTGGGCGAATGATCGAGCTCACGCAGTTCGAGGGGCGTGAACTTGGCCTGGGCGGGGCCGCGTCGTCCGAAGACGTGGACCTCGACGGCCTTGTTGTTCTTGAGGCCCTCGTAGACGTTGGCGGGGATCTCGGTGGGGAGAAGTTCGTCGCCGGTCTTGGCGAGGACACGGGCGATATCGAGGGCGACGTTGCCGACACCGAGGACAGCGACCTTCTCGGCTTCGAGCGGCCACGTACGCGGTACGTCGGGGTGGCCGTCGTACCAGGAGACGAAGTCGGCGGCGCCGTAGCTGCCGTCGAGGTCGATGCCGGGGATGCCGAGTGCGCGGTCGGCATTGGCGCCGGTGGAGAAGATGACGGCGTCGTAGAACGACTGCAGGTCATCGAGGGTGATGTCGGTGCCGTAGTCGATGTTGCCGAGGAGGCGTACCTGAGGCTTGTCGAGGACCTTGTGCAGGGCGGTGATGATGCCTTTGATGCGCGGGTGGTCTGGTGCGACGCCGTAGCGGATGAGTCCGAAGGGCGCGGGCATACGCTCGAAGAGGTCGATGCTGACGCCGCGGCCGGAGACTGCGGTGTCGGATTTCATGAGGGCGTCGGCGGCGTAGATGCCGGCGGGGCCGGCGCCGATGATCGCGACCCGGAGTGGGCGTAAAAGGTTGTCCTCGGGCGACATCGGTGTCGCGGAAATGGAAGCTTCGGTGGCCATGAAGATCTTCTGTGCCTTCTGTCGTTGACTGAGATGAAGTGCTGTCATGTCGACTCCGGAAGAATCGGAGCGACGACCGAGACGAAGGGCCCGTGCATCGCGGGCAATCGGCTCAGCTGTGACGAGCCCGCTCTTCGTAGGCCCGCCTGGCTGCGGTGTCGACGTCTTCGAGAAACACTCTGTCTGTGTGAAGCGCTCGGGTGAGCGCTTCGCTGACCTGGCGGGGGAAGAACTTCTGACTGGCGGCGAGGGCGCCGACGAGCTTGGTCACCCGTACCTTCGGCTTGGGGCGTTCGATCAATGCCACGACGGCACGTGCGATGTCTTCGGGTTCAGCGTTCTTGAGTCCGGGAAGCCCCTTGGTACCCGCCGTCAACTCGGTGTTGACGAAGGATGGCAGTACCGCGGAAAACTCGATTCCCGTACCGCGGTGCTCCACCCGCGCGGCGTCGGTGAAACCGACGACGGCATATTTGCTGGCGCAGTAGGTGGCCAGTCCGGGCGTGTAAATTTCGCCGGCGAGTGAGGCGATGTTGACCACGTGTCCACGGCCGCGCGGCAGCATTCGCCGAACAGCGAGTTTGGAGCCGGTGATCACCCCGAGGACGTTGATATCGAGGATCCGGCGGGTGACCGCGTCGGGTTCGTCCGCGATCCGGCCGGCGGGCATGATGCCGGCGTTGTTGACGAGCACGTCGATAGGCCCGAGCGTTGCTTCCACGTCGTCGAGGAAGGCCTCGAAGGATTCGGTGTCGGTCACGTCGAGCTTGCGGTAGCTGGTCAGGCCGAGTTGGGTCGCGGACTCCTTGAGTTTGGCCTCGTCGATGTCCCCGATTGCCACCTTCGCGCCGAGTCTGGTCAACGCGGTCGCGGTCGCGAACCCGATTCCGCGGGCACCGCCGGTGATCGCGATGACGCGACCGTGCAGAGATTGTGTCATTTTCCTTGTGTCCTTCAGTCGTCGTTACAGGGAGTTCGAGCGGCTTGATACGGACAGTCGGCGGCGCGGGTCACGCGCGACGAGGGCGCGCAGCAGCCGGCCGACGAAACGACCACGTAAGGGGGTGTACGGATACCAGAGCAATTCCCGCTTCATCACGGGTCCGCGCGGCATCGTGATCGCCTGCTGCCGGGTGTACTTGCGGATTCCGTATTCACCCCCGAATCGTGCGCCGAGACCGGATTGCTTCCAGCCTCCGTGCGGTAGCCCCAGCGCGAACAGATTGGAGAAGGCGTCGTTGATGTTCACCGCGCCGGCGTCGAGTCGGCGGGCGATCTCCTCGCCGCGGGTTCTGTTCCCGCACCACACCGTCGCAGACAGGCCGTACTCGGAATCGTTGGCCAAACGTACGGCTTCGTCGGCGTCGGCGACCTTGACCACGGGGATGGTGGGCCCGAAGGTCTCTTCCCGGATGCAGGCCATCGAATGGTTTACGTCGACGAGGACAGTCGGCTCGAAGAAGGTGCCGGTGCTCCCGGCTTTGCCTCCGGTCAGGGCCGTGGCGCCGCTGTCCACAGCGTCGGCGACGTGCCGGGCAACGAGGTCACGTTGCGCCTCGGTGGCCAGCGCGCCGACATCGGTGCGATATCCGTCGTCGTCGGTGCCCTGTCGGAGCGAGCCGACGAGTGCCACCAGTCGCGCGACGAACTCGTCGTGGACGGGGGCCTCGACGTAGACGCGTTCGATCGACACACACACTTGTCCGGCATTGAACAGGCCGCCCCAGGCGATTCCGGCTACCGCGCGGTCCAGGTCGGCATCCGCCAACACGATCGCTGGGTCTTTGCCGCCCAGTTCGAGGCTGCACGGCACCAGTCGCTCGGCAGCCCGCACCGCGATCGCTCGACCGGTTGCTGTGGAACCGGTGAACTGCACGAAGTCCACCGAATCCACTACCGCTGCACCGGTGTCGCCGCGGCCGGTGAGGACCGAGAAAACAGGGGGCGCACCAATGTCCGACCATCCCCGTGCGAGTTCGACGGCTGCCAACGGCGTCACCTCGGACGGTTTGAGCAGAACCGCCGCGCCGGCGAGCAGAGCCGGGATGATGTCCATCGCCGGCATCGCGAGCGGGAAGTTCCACGGAGTGATCACACCGACTACCGGGTAGGGGCGGACAGTTTTGATCAGTCGCTTGGTCATCGAGAGCGGTCCGTGGGGTTTCACACGCTCGTCGGCGAGAAACGTGCCGGCATTGTCAGCGAAGTAGTTGATCAGATCGCACGCGAGCGCGGGCTCGATGGCTGCTTCGGCGCGCGGTTTGCCGGTCTCGGACTGCAGTACGTCGATGAGATGGCGCTCGTTGTCGAGGAGCCAGTCCCGCAGCTTCCGTAGCCACTTGGCCCGACCTTTCGGCCCCAGCGCTTCCCACTCGACTTGGTGAGCGCGCAGACGCCGGACGGTCTCGGTCACTGTCTCGGAACTATTGTCCGGTACGCGCGCGACGAGGCGTCCGTCCGCGGGGCAGTGCACATCGATGTCGTCATAGCCCGTCTCGGCCTTGCTTCCGGATCTCATATGAACCCCGCCTTCTATGATGTGCGCCACGTCTTATTAGAATTACACAAGCGAACCGAAGTTTTCTTGGCGAAATAGGCCAAGGAGATTGGTCATTCTTGTACTTTGAGTCCAAATCCGAAAGAGGTGCCAACGTGTCCGCTGACGACATGGTGATGGCCTGGCTCCGGGAATTCGCTGCGGAGGCGCTGGTGCCCGGCACCCTCGATGGCCTTGTCGCGCGCTTCGACGCAGCAATAGTGGCGGAGGTCCCCGAAGTTTCCGCGGACCGGGAGTTGCGACGGGACCTCGATGCCAGCACCCGCGGGCAAGGGCGTGCGCTGTTGATCTGGCTCACCGACGACTCCGCCGAGGTGGACCTGCCGCTCGCAGCTCATGATCTCGCGCGCACGATCGCCCGACGAGGTCTGCATCTGAGGGTCTTGATGCAGATCTACCGAGTCGGCCAGAAGGCGCTGCTGAGGTTCGCCGCGGAAACGGCAAGTGAGCGCATCACCGACCCCGTACTGGAACCGAAGGTATTGATACGGCTCTTGGAGCGGGCGAATCACTGGCTCAACGTGTCGTTGGAGATACTCACCGATACCTACAGTGAGGAACGAGAGCGCGGATTGAGCGGCGCGTTCGCACGGCAGGCGGAAACCGTGCAGGCGATCATCCGAGGTGAGATCGTCGATGCCGCGGCGGCATCGAACCGTTTGAATTACCCGTTGATCAGGCATAACACGGCACTGGTGTTGTGGTTCGACAACGTGCCGTCCGAGCAGACCGAGGACGTGATCGGCGTCCTGAATTCCGTTGTCCGCGCGGTCGCGGCCACGATCGGGGCTCGGCAGCTACTGACTCTGCCGTCGGGATCGCGAGGGCTCTGGGCGTGGCTGTCGATGGACGTCGAGTCGGATCTCGCCGCAGTGGACATCGGTGCGGATATCCCGGCCGGGATATCGATCGCGATGGGCAACCCAGGCAAGGGAATTCGAGGATTTCGGCAAAGTCACACCGAAGCTGTTTCCGCTCAACATATTTCGGAACATCAGGAGGTTGCGGCTCGCCCGATTTTGTATGCAGACGTCGAAATTATCCACCTACTCGACGGCCACCCCGACGCGGCGAGGGCACTGGTTTCGCGTGAACTACGCGGCCTCGACGGTACCGATGCAGCCTCCACCCAGTTGCGCCGCACTCTGCGCACCTATCTGAATGTGAACCGCAGCCCGGACGCGGCAGCTCGCGCGCTCGGCGTGCACAAGAACACCGTGCGGTACCGCATCCAGCGCGCCGAGGAGATGCTCGGACACCCCATCGGGGCCAACCGGCTCAAACTCGAACTTGCGCTCGAATACGCCGACACCTACGGTCCGGCCATCCACGAGTGACACTCTTCAGCTGGCCGATGCCCTGCAGGGGGTGTGGTTGGAGCCTTCGCTACCCGTTCGATCGTGAACTCCAGCACTCGACTCCTTACCGGTGGGCGGTGGAGGTGAATTGATATGTTGCCGCATCGACGATCTCGTCAGGGGTGATGGCGATCTCGTCGTTCAACCATGCGGTGACCAACTCGGCCAAGCCGCCCACAAACAGCAATCCGTTGATTTCGCCCTGGTGTGGTGGCCATGCCCGGTCGCCGTACATGCGGGTGGCTTCGTCGGCCACCATCTGAGCAAAGCCCCGCAGCGCTGCACGTCGGTGGGTGCGCAGAGGTTCGAACGCGGCGGATTCGATCATCGCAACACGTCCCTTGCGTGGATCGTCGGTCAAGATGGTGACGAACGAGGCGATGGCATTTCGTACGCGCTGCTCGAGCGTCCCGCCGCTCGCCCGAAGTGCGTCCAGTCCGGCTTCGCGGACTTCGTCGGCGATTCCGTCCAGGACCTTCTGCAGGACTTCGTCTCTGCTGGTGAAACTTTCGTAGAAGTACCGCTCGGTCAACTTGGCGTGCGCGCAGATGGCGGTCATGGTGGCACCACTCTTGCCTGTGGCAGCAAAGACTTCCAATGCGGCTTCGAGCAAGGTTTCACGCCGCAGTGCTGCACGCTGGTCGCCGCTCAGGCCCGCGTATCGACGTGGCGTAGGAGAAGTCATAGGTCGATATTGACAGATCCGATCACTGTGACGCAGACTACCAATATCTGACAGGATGCACTGTCAGATCAATGCGGAAGTCGAGGTTCATCCATGTCCAAGATCCTGGCCGATCCACCAGCACAGTCGCAGTTACTCCCGATCTCGGGCCGATCGGGGCTCCCCGGTGTCGGGCACGCACTCGAATACATCCGCGATCCCCTCGCCTTGATGCAAAAGCACTGGGACCGCTACGGCGAGGTCTCCTGGTTCTCCATGATCGGGCGACGTTGGGTCGCGGTCCTCGGACCCGACGCATGCCAAGAAGTGCTGCAGAACAAAGATCGAGCATTCATCAACGGCGACGGCTGGTCGGTCCTGATCGGCCCCTTCTTCCACGGCGGTCTCATGCTTCTCGACTCGGAAGAACATCTACGACACCGACGAATCATGCAGGAGGCATTCACCCGATCACGCCTGGAAAAAACAGTCGACGTTCTCAACCCGGCGATCGCCTCGGCGCTCGACGCCTGGACTCCCACCGACGGATTCCGCGCCTACACCGCACTCAAATCACTCACCCTAGATCTCGCCACCGACATCTTCATGGGAGGCGCGGAAAGATCCACCGAGAGCGAAATCGACTCGGTGAAAAAAGCTTTCGTCGATTGTGTACAGGCAGCCACCTCAGTCGTGCGCTACAACGTCCCAGGAACCAGGTGGAAGCGAGGACTCGACGGACGCCGGGTCCTGGAAGACTTCTTCCGGCAGTACCTACCGGCACGCCGATCACACGAAACCGATGACCTGTTCTCCGTGCTCTGCCACATCGAATCCGAAGCAGGACAACGCTTCAGCGACGACGAAGTC
This sequence comes from Rhodococcus sp. I2R, assembly GCF_020889545.1. Taxonomy (NCBI): domain Bacteria; kingdom Bacillati; phylum Actinomycetota; class Actinomycetes; order Mycobacteriales; family Nocardiaceae; genus Rhodococcus; species Rhodococcus sp. I2R. The sequence continues at coordinate 2,261 of NZ_JAHUTG010000014.1, read as the reverse complement.
GTCGACCACATGATCTTCCTCCTGATGGCCGCGCACGACACCTCCACCATCACCATCTCCACGATGATGCAATACCTGGGCCAACACCCACAGTGGCAGGACAGATGCCGGGCAGAGTCCCTCGAGTTGGGAACAGCGTCACCGAGCTACGCCGATCTCGACCGACTCGTCAGCCTCGATCTGGTCATGAAAGAATGCCTCCGGATCGTCTCTCCGGTACCGGTCATGGCGCGCCGCGCGGTCCGCGACACCCAGGTCCAGGGACATTTCGTGCCAGCAGGAACGTACGCGGCGGTGGTGCCGCATTTCACGCACCACATGTCGCAGTACTGGCCCGAACCAGAACGCTTCGATCCCGAGCGCTTCGCGGAGCATCGACGCGAAGACAAGGTGCACCGATACGCGTGGGAGCCGTTCGGTGGTGGTGTGCACAAATGCCTCGGCATGCACTTCGCCGGCGCCGAGATCAAAGCGATCATGCATCATCTCCTTCTGCGCTTCGACTGGCGCGTCGACGCCGACTACGTCGCCCCGCTCAACTTCACGTCCCTGCCGTTCCCCTCCGACGGACAACCGGTCGATCTGCGTTTCCTCGCGCAGTGAGGATGCGCCAGAAAGCTTGCTCTACAGGCGGATGCAGTCACCCTCCTGATCGCTCACATCATCGACGAATGCTCTGACGAGTTCGTACCGTCCTACGAAAGTACAAACGGACGCAACGAAATTCAGTTCTCCCACAAAACATCGACGTAGTAGGAGTTGGCGTGGAACGTACCCTGTTCGAACCGGAACATGATCTTTTCCGGGAGTCCTTCCAGAAGTTCTTGGCACAGCACGTCGCGCCCTTCCACGACAAGTGGGAAGAGCAGAACATCGTCGATCGCGACGTCTGGGTGGAAGCCGGCAAGCAAGGTTTCCTGGGAATGGCAGTTCCCGAGGAATTCGGCGGCGGCGGCGTCAAAGACTTTCGATACAACGTCGTCATCACCGAGGAAGCGACCAAGGCTGGTTACAGCGGTATCGGTTTCATGCTCCACAACGACGTCGTGGCGCCCTATCTGGTCGATCTGTGTAACGACGAGCAGAAACAGCGTTGGCTGCCGGGATTCACCTCGGGAGAACTGATCTCTGCGATCGCCATGACAGAACCCGGAACCGGCAGCGACCTACAGGGCATCAAGACCAGAGCCGTCCGCGACGGCGATGACTGGATTCTCAACGGGTCCAAGACGTTCATCACCAACGGCATCAACGCCGACATCGTCATCGTCGTTGCGTGCACTGACCCCGACATCGGAGCGCAAGGCTTCAGCCTCTTCGTTGTCGAGCGCGGAATGCCAGGCTTCGAACGAGGGCGCAACCTCGACAAGATCGGGTTAAAGGCACAAGACACCGCAGAACTGAGCTTCACCGACGTCCGAGTCCCCGCATCCAACATGCTCGGCGAGGAGGGAATGGGCTTCCTCTACCTGATGAAGAACCTTCCCCAGGAGAGGCTTTCCATCGCCGTGGTCGCTGCTGCAGTCATGGAATCCGTTCTGGAAAGCACGATCCAGTACTGCCGCGAGCGCAAGGCCTTCGGCAGGTCCATCGGTAGCTTCCAGAACACCCGATTCGTACTGGCGGAAGAGACCACGAAGACTACGGCCGTCCGCGTTCTCGTAGACAAGTTCATCGAGCAACTCAATGCCGAGAAGTTGACCGTGCAAGAAGCCGCCATGGCTAAGTGGTGGACCACCGAAGCCCAGGTCAAACTGATCGACCGATGCCTCCAACTCCACGGCGGCTACGGCTACATGAAGGAATACCCCATCGCTAAGGCATACATGGATTCTCGCATCCAGACCGTCTACGGCGGCACCACCGAGATCATGAAGGAGATCATCGGGCGATCCTTGAACCTTTGATCGAGTCCGCAATCAAGACCTGGAGTGGAACTGTCGGCGGGCTGAATTTTCGATGTAGATATCTCTACTTGTGACAAATTGAGCATCTACCGAAGCGATAGCCCCTGGGGCATTCACGATGGCGAGGGTCACGGTGCGTCAGATCGGAAGAATAACCCTCTGAAATGCGGAGATCGAACTCCCGAAGGCTGCAATCCGGAGCATTCAGAGGAGTCGTCATCCTCACTAAGCTCAATACCGTTTACTTACGGCGGCGGTAGGGACTGCGCAGCGAGGACACGGGGTCGGTGGTCGATGCGTGGTGCGCCTCGGTGGTGTGGGTGTTTGACGTGAAATACGGACATTTTCCGTTTG
>NZ_JAHUTG010000013.1:0-147538 GCF_020889545.1 Rhodococcus sp. I2R | reverse complement strand
AAACCAAACGCGACATCATTCGCTGCCTCAAACGAGCCGTCGCCCGCGAAATGTTCCAACTCCTCACCCACAAAACCACCGCTTGACACTCATAGGAGCATCACATGCGGCGGAGCCGCCTCACAGGATGCAGGCGCCGGTTCCGACAGCCACCGGGCTGGAGATACCGCGCTCGAGCTCGTCGGCGATCTCGGAGGCGGTGAGGACGAAGCCCGTGTCCGGGTCGTCGACGGCCGCGCCGAAGACCAGTCCGAGTACCTGCCCGTCCGCGGCAACCAGCGGCCCTCCCGAGTTGCCCTGCCGGACGGTGCCGCGGACGGTGTAGACCTCCCGCTGCACGGTGCCGGTCTGGTAGATGTCCGGGCCGCTGAGGTTGAGCGTCTCACGGACCCGCGCCGAGCTTGCGGTGTACGGTCCGCCGCCCGGGTAGCCCAGCACGATCGCGCCCTCGCCCGGTGCTGCCGGGTCAGCGCGGAAATTCAGTACCGGGGCCCGGAGTCCGGGGACTCGCAGCAACGCCACGTCCTCCTCCGAGTCGAAGAGCACGACCTCGGCGTCGAACACCGAGCCGACGGAGTCGACGGTGACGCCGTCGGTCCCGGCGACGACGTGGGCATTGGTCATCACGAGTTCGGGGGCGACGACGAAACCGGATCCTTCGAGCGCCTTCTGACAGCTCGAGGCGACGCCGCTGATCTTGAGGACACTCTGCTGCAGCTGCCCGACAACAGAGCTGGCCTGCAGTACCGGGTCGGGTGGTGCGACATCGGCCACCGGGGTCTGCCCGAACGGCCCGATGACATCCGGCAGCCCGGATGTATCGAGCAACGCGGAGAATTCCTTGGGTATCTCGCGGAGCCACTGCGGTGCGACCTCGTCGACCTTGCTCAGCACCTGCGACCCGCGAACCGCGCCGGCCAACTCGGGCTGTGAGGACGATGTCAGCGGGATCGCGAGGAGCCACGCGGCCGCGAGCACCGCGACGCCCTGCAGCCCTGCACCGATGACGCTGTCGACGGATCTGGCCCCCGGGGAGTGCATACCGCTGCGCAGCGCCCGCCCGAGCACCATCCCCGATACCTCGCCGATGATGACGAGCGCGATGATCACCGAGATGCCCACGATCACCCGCAGTCGCATGCCGTCGACGTAGTCGAGGACGTGCGGCGCGATGAGGATCCCGGCGACCGCACCGAGTACGACACCCAGAAACGCCATCGCCGACGCCACCGCACCCTGCCGCCATCCGGACGAGGCCGCGAGGAGGGCGACACCGATGACGATGATATCCACCCAGGTGGAGCCCGTCACCGGTCCAGTCCCGTCAGGAAGCCTGTCGAACGACTTCCTGATTGGTCCACTGCTGCCAAGCTGGCCTCCAGATCGCGAACGTCACTCGTGTCCCATTCGGTTTCCCAGCCGGAAACCGCGAGCAGACCCGCCAGAATACCGCCGGTGAATCCCCACACCAGCATCCCGTCGACGGCGAAGGCTGGGCCCTGGTAGCCGCGGGGGTGGCGAACCTGGAAGCGGTTGTCGGGGTCGAGCAGTGTCCTGATCGGTACCCGCATCACCCGATCGGCCTCGGCCGCGTCGACGACGCCGACGGCACTGGGTTCACGCCAGTAGGCCAGGACCGGAACGACGTCGAACCTCGACGGTGGCACATAGATGCCCGGCAACGTCGCGAGCGGCTGCACGCCGCGAGGGTCGAGACCGGTTTCTTCCTGCGCTTCTCGCAGCGCTGTCGCTATGGGCGATTCGTCTCCGGGGTCGGTGGCGCCGCCGGGGAAGGCAATCTGACCGCTGTGTTGACGCAACGTCGACGCCCGCTGGGTCAGCAGGACGTCCGCATCCTCGGGTAGGCCACCGCGGGCGAGCTGATGGGGCTCCCGCGATCCACCGAACAGGACGAGGACAGATGCGTGGCGCGTGAGCTCACCGTCGGCGGCGGTCCGCTGCAGCACCGGGTTGGTGCCGTTGGGATCGATCAGTCCCTGCTCACCGCCCACCGAGTCCACGACCTGCCGCAGCCACACCGGAGGGGTCACAGCGCAATTCCCAGGTTGGTTCGGACAGCATCGTCGATGTCGTCGACACTGCGGAACGGTTGAGGCAGCACGGAAACGACAGTGCCATCCGCGTCGATCAGAATCGACACCGGGAGGACACTGGGCGCGCCGACGGCCAATGCCGTACGCCCGGTACCGTCCTGCACGCCGGGCAGACGAATACCGTAATCGGCGAGTTTCGCCAGCCCGTTGGCCTCGTTTCGGTCCTGATGCACGGTGAGCACGGTCAGGCGCCCATCCATCTGCGCGGCGTAATCCTGCAGGTAGGGCAGTTCCTCGGCGCACGGAGCGCACCAGTACGCCCACAGGTTGATCAAAGCCGGGCGCCCAGCGAGGGCCTGCCCCAGATCCACCGAACTGCCGTCACCGATGCACTCGAGCACGAGTCCAGCCAGCGGACCGTCGTTCGCCGCAGCGCTGGTCGGTGTCGGGCACGCAGACAGATCCGCGCGTTCACGCAGCGGCGCGAGAGCCTCGGAGGTGTCGGCAGCGCGCCGTTCCTCCACTATCGGGGCGCCTCGGCCCATCTCCGGGGAGGCTGTCCCGGGATCTTCCCCGCGTGGCCAGATCGCGAAGATCAGCGCGACGACGACGAGCAGAGCCGCCAGCGACCACCGAGCCGCGGAACCGGTCACGAGTCCACTCCTGCCAGTTGCAGGAGGTGGTCGGTTTCGGGTCCCTTCACCAGGGCCGCCGCGGCAGCCTTGTCGGTGGGGCCGAGCCCGTACGACGGGCAGTCCTTGGCGAGGATGCATACGCCGCAGGCCGGTTTGCGGGCGTGGCACACGCGTCGGCCATGAAAGATCACCCGATGCGAGAGCAGGGTCCATTCCTTGCGTTCGATGAGCGCCCCGACCGCGTGTTCGACCTTGACGGGGTCTTCCTCGTCCGTCCATTGCCAGCGCCGCACGAGCCGGCCGAAATGCGTGTCGACGGTGATGCCGGGGACATCGAAGGCGTTGCCGAGGACGACGTTGGCGGTCTTTCGGCCGATTCCCGGCAGGGTGACGAGATCCTTCAGATTCGCTGGTACTTCGCCGCCGAACTTCTCGAGCAACGCCGAACCGAGTCCGATGAGCGAGGTGGTCTTGTTGCGGTAGAAGCCCGTAGTGCGGATGTACTCCTCGAGCTCGGTGCGGTCGGCTTCGGCGTAGTCGCGCGCAGTGCGATATCTCACGAACAGAGCTGGCGTAACCATGTTGACGCGTTTGTCGGTGCACTGCGCAGACAGGATCGTCGCGACGGCGAGTTCGAGCGGCGTCGTGAAGTCGAGTTCGCAGTAGACATGCGGAAATGCCCGCGCGAGCTCACGATTCATGCGTCGGGCTCGGCGGACGAGCCCCAGTTTCGTCTCTTCGCGTTTGCGCACCTCGCGCGCAGGAGGGACGGTCGATTTCACCCCACAACTGTACGGACAAGAATCTGCAACGAATTGGCGCTGTGTTCTTATCGAGACCTTTCCGGTGTTTACTGCTCGGTATGCAAGGACTCGCCGTGGTGCTCTTTCCAGTACTGCTGATGCTGTTCTCCCTCGCCATGGAGCGAGTGGAGTTCCGCCTCAGCAAGCTCGGGGTCCGCGAACAAGAGGTTCAGGAGTTCCTCGACAAGGCCAGCACGTCCGAGGTCGCGACACTCGCCAACGAAGGTTTCCCGCACGCTCTCGATCGTTTCAACAACCGCAAGCGTGGCGTAGCCACCATCGACGAGATGGCTGATCAGCGCGCGAGTTGACCGTTTTCGAGCCGACCGCAGGCATTGCGTTCGATATGTTCCTGCGCGCCCGTGGCGTCGATCACTCGGATTCGACCTTCGCGACGTAGACTTCACCGAGATATTGGTCATGTTTGAATACACGCGTGTTCCACGAGTCGAGAGTCTCGAGGTTCGCGTTGCGAGAAACGCCTTTCGTCGGCGCAGGTGACTGCGGCGGCGACATCCCCCTAAAGGAGCGCAAGTGGACGACGTCCTGGCACGGGCCGGCATCTTCCAAGGAGTCGAACCCTCTGCGGTTGCAGCACTGACCAAGCAGTTGCAGCCAGTGGACTTTCCCCGAGGCCATGTGGTCTTCAACGAGGGCGAGCCAGGTGATCGGCTCTACATCATCGTCTCCGGCAAGATCAAACTCGGACGCCGCTCTCCGGACGGTCGCGAGAACCTGCTGACCATCATGGGTCCGTCGGACATGTTCGGTGAACTGTCGATCTTCGATCCCGGGCCCCGTACGTCCACCGCCACCACGGTGACCGAGGTCCGCGCGGTCAGCATGGACCGCGACGCCCTCAAGGCCTGGATCGATCAGCGCCCTGAGATCGCAGAGCAGCTGCTTCGTGTCCTCGCGCGTCGGCTTCGTCGTACCAACAACAATCTCGCCGACCTCATCTTCACCGACGTTCCCGGTCGTGTCGCCAAGGCGCTGTTGCAGCTTGCTCAGCGCTTCGGCACCCAGGAAGCCGGGTCACTGCGCGTCACGCACGATCTCACGCAGGAAGAGATCGCCCAGTTGGTGGGTGCTTCACGCGAGACGGTCAACAAGGCCCTCGCCGATTTCGCGCACCGTGGCTGGCTCCGGCTCGAAGGCAAGAGCGTGCTCATCTCCGACTCCGAGCGACTCGCCCGCCGAGCGCGCTAGTTCTGACGGAGGTAGGCCAGCTGCGTCTTGACGGACATGCGTGCAGCGGGCCACAGCTTCTTGTCCACATCCGCGTAGACGTGCTTGACCACCTGCATGGGCTTCGCGTCCTCGCCCAGCTCGTCGAGTGCTGCTTTAACCTGCGCCAGGCGTTCGAGCCTGTGCGATCGGTAGAAGCGCACCACCTCGGCGGTATCGGGCACCTCCGCGCCGTGCCCCGGTAGCACCATCTTCCCGGCCCCGGCTTCTTCCAGGCGGTCCAGCGACGTCAGATAGTCGCCGAGGGAGCCGTCCTGGGGATCGAGCACCGTCGTACCGCGTCCGAGAATCGTGTCACCGGTGAGGACGGCGTCGTCGAGTACGAAGCTCAGTGAATCGGCGGTGTGCCCCGGCGTCGAAAGTACCGTGATGGACACTCCCGCCGCGTCGATCACCTCGCCGTCGACGAGCGGATCGGTGTCGCCGTGCAGGAACTCCCCGGAGTGCGCGCGGATCGGCGCGCCGGTCTTGCGATGAAACCGTTTCAGCCCGGCGGTGTGGTCGCGGTGCCGGTGGGTGACCAGCACCAGTGCAACGTTGCCCGTCGCGGCCACCGCGTCCAGGTGGCCGGATTCCTTGGGACCGGGATCGACGACGACGCAGTCCTCACTGCCCGGCGCCCGCAGCACCCACGTGTTGGTTCCGTCCAGGGTCATCCTGCCCGGGTTGTCGGCCAGTAGCACTGCCGCAGTGTCCGTTACCTGCCGGAGCCGACCGTAGGCCGGGTGCGCGAGAGTCATGATCGCTCCAGAGTCATAGTCGTACCCTAGGGACATGAGGGTCGGTTTGGTAGGCGCGGGGCCGTGGGCGCGTGCCACGCAGGCACCGTCGCTGCAGGCTCATCCGGATATCGAGTTCGCCGGGGTGTGGGCACGCCGACCCGATGCCGCCGCGAGCATGGGGGCGCCGGTGTTCGAAAGTTACGACGCGATGCTGGAAGAGGTCGAGGCCGTCGCCTTCGCCGTTCCGCCCGAGGTGCAGGCGGGGATGGCCGTCACAGCTGCCGATGCGGGCAAGCACGTGCTGCTCGACAAGCCGATCGCTGCGACCCTCGAGGACGCCTCCCACCTTGCCGACGCAGTCGCGAGGGCAGATGTGCGCTCGATGGTGACGCTGACGCTGCGGTTCGCACCGCAAACGCGTGCTTTCTTGGACCGGGCCCGTGCTGGCGATTGGAGCGCAGGCTCGGGCACCTGGCTGTCCGGTTCGGTGCTGGGTGGGGAGTATTCGAATTCGCCGTGGCGACACCGCGAGGGCGCACTGTTCGATATCGGCCCGCACATGTTCGACCTACTCGATCTCACCCTGGGGCCGATCGTCGACGTCGCACTCTGTCATCGAGGTGAGTCCGCCGATGCGTGGACGGTGGTGCTGAAACACGCGAACGGCGCGATGAGTACCTCGCACCTGTCCCTCGCGACACCGGTGCGACCATCCCTGTTCAGGGTCGAACTCAGCGGCACGGCCGGGGTGCTCTCGTTGACCGACCGTCCCGCATCGTCCACGGACTGTTTCCGCGTGCTGCTCGACGAGTTTCTCGCCTCGGTCGCCGCTGGTGTCGATCACCCGTGTTCCGTCCAGCGGGGTCTGCACCTGCAACAGGTACTGCACGCGTGTCGTCTACACCTCGACGATGAGCTCGATCTCGACTGCCGCGCCCAGCGGTAGTTCGGCCACGCCCACTGCCGAGCGTGCGTGCTTGCCTGCATCACCGAAGATGTCGCCGAGAACGTTCGACGCCCCGTTGATCACCGCGGGCTGACCGGTGAAGCCGGGAGCGGACGCCACGAAGCCGACCACCTTGACCACACGTTTGATCGCGTCGACCCCGACGAGAGAGTCGATTGCAGCCAGCGCGTTGAGCGCACAGGTACGTGCCGCGTCGGCCGCGTCCTCGGCCGTGACCGCGGCACCGACTTTTCCGGAGTGCGTCAGCTTGCCCGCCACCATCGGTAGCTGACCGGCCGTGTACACCAGCGAACCCGTCTGCACTGCGGGAACATATGCGGCCAACGGCGGGACTACGGCAGGCAGTTCGATGCCGAGCTCGGTGAGTCGCTCGCTCCAGCTGGTCACGGCGCTCAGGACTTGGGGCGCTTGAAGTAGGCCACCAACGAGTCGCCGCCGTTGGGTCCCGACATGATGGTCACCAGCTCCCAGCCCTCGGAACCGTAGTTGTCGAGTATCTGCTTGGTGGCATGAATCAGGACCGGTGCGGAGAAGTACTCCCAGATGACTTTTTCGCTCATGAACCGTGAGCCTAGTCGGGCGGCAGTTTCACTGTGAGAGGGTCGGGGCTGTGAGCCGTCTCGACATCATCGATGCCGCATTCCACTACGCATCGAAAGACCTTTCCCGAGACCAGTACGTTCTGTTGGCGTTCGGCTGGCCCGGGGATGCGCCGGCCTCGTTCGAGGAGATCGCGGAGTTCGTCTGCTCCCGCGCCGCTCGCGTTCCGGAACTCCTCACCCGGCTGCAGGAGGTGCCCGGCAACCTCGACTACCCACGGTGGGTTCACGACGATCGAATTCACGACGGTGCATCGCTGCGTTCTCGGGTGGTCGACTTGCCCTCGCAGACGTGGGAAGACGTTCCCCGGGCGGTCGAGGGCCTGGTGCAGATCCCCGTCGATGCCGCCGAAGCACCCTGGCGCGTTCATGTTGCGTGCGATGTCGAGGGAGCTCCCCATGCCGACGGGAAAGCTGCCGTTGTGGTGTTTCAGGTCAGCCATGCGTTGACCGACGGCCGTGGTGCCTCGCGTCTGGCGCGGTTGCTGTTCACACCGACACTCCCCACCGGACCCACCACCGGGTCTGTTGCCGCCGCCCCCGGAACGCAGCTTCCGCACGCGGTGTCCTCGCTTCTCGAGTTGCCGTACCGCCTCCTCGCCGCGCGGGTGGGGGCCGCGCGAGCTCGTCGCGCGTTCGTTCGCGCCCACGGTGTCGGGCCGACGAGCCGCGACGCGGCCAGGCCCGCCGTCCGGGGCAACGCCGCACCGATGCGCAGCCGCGTGGTCCACATGATCGCCTGTCCGCCAGGTGTATTCCGGCGCGCGAGCTTCTCGGTCACCACATGCGCACTCACCGCGGTATCCCTGGCGACGGACCGATACCTCGCCGACGCCGGTGACACGACCCCGGACTCGCTCAATGCACTGGTTCCGATGGCGCTTCCCGAGGAAGTTCGGTGGCCGGCCGTCAACCGGATCGTCAACGGCAGCGTCGATCTTCACGTCGAGATCGACGATCTCACCGAGCGAGCCGGGGCGATCCGCGCGTCACTGTCCGCTGCCCGCACCGCAGTGGTAGATCCGCTGCTGACGAGGTGGATCAGAGCCGAGAACAAGATTCCCGCGCCGATCTTCCTCGCGGCCCGCAGGCGCGGAGCCAAGCACGCGAGACCCAGCCACGACCTGCCCGAGGCGGTACTGACCAATGTCACCGTCGTCAGCGTCAATCGTGGCGACGCAGGGATCGAACTGTGCGGAGCTCGGCCGATACTGACGGCGGGTTTTCCGATGCTCGGGCCCGCCAGGTCCCTCTCGCACGGCTTCTACGGGATCGGGAACACGGTGACGGTATGCGTCACCGCCTGCCCTGAGACCTTCCCCGACCACGCGCGCTATGTGGAGATTCTCGAAAAAGCAGTGGCAGACGTCCTGGAGGCAACCACGGTGCCGAACTGAAATGCATGTTCCTGGCAAGCCAGTGACTGATTCGTCTATATGGTCGTGATGTGGGTACACCAAGGATTCATGGCTGGCCGGACAAGGCCGAAGCGGCGAGACTGCATTTCGTCTCCGGAAAAGGTGGGACAGGCAAGTCGACGGTTGCCGCCGCGCTGGCACTGGCGCTGGCGTCCGACGGTCGGCGCGTCCTCCTCGTGGAGGTCGAGGGAAGACAGGGCATCGCCCAGCTCTTCGACGTACCGCCGCTCCCGCCGGTCGAGACTCGTGTGGCCTCCGCTGAAGGTGGTGGCGAGGTCTACGCGTTGGCCATCGATATCGAGACCGCATTTCTCGAGTATCTCGACATGTTCTACAACCTCGGCTTCGCCGGTCGAGCGATGCGCAAGATCGGGGCCATCGAGTTCGCGACGACCATCGCGCCGGGCCTGCGCGACGTGCTGTTGACCGGAAAGGTCAAAGAATGCGTCGTCCGCACCGACCAGCTCGGATCGCGGGTCTACGACGAAGTCGTCGTCGACTCTCCGCCGACGGGACGCATCGGAAACTTCCTCGACGTCACCAAGGCGATGGCAGATCTCGCCAAGGGGGGGCCGGTGCGTTCGCAGAGTGAAGGCGTCGTGCGTTTGCTGCACTCGGCGGACACCGTCGTGCACCTCGTCACGCTGCTCGAGGCGTTGCCCGTTCAGGAAACCGCCGACGCTGCGCGTGAACTCGAGGCAGCTGACCTGCGATTGGGCACCGTCATCGTCAACCGGACCGAGCCGACGTACCTCACACCGGAGGAACTCCAAGAGGCCGCCCAGGGGTCGCTCGACGCTCAGGCCATTCGGACCGGACTGGACAAGTCCGGGATAACACTCTCGGACAACGACTTCGCGGGATTGTTGACCGAGACCATCGAGCACGCCTCGACACTCGCCGCGCAGGTGGACAGCGGGGCCCAACTCGACGAACTCGACACCGCGCGTCTGTACCTGCCGATGCTCGCCGACGGCGTAGACCTCGGCGGACTCTACGAGCTCGCAGCCGAACTGAAGGAACAGGGTGTGAAATGACGCGTACTGCAGCTCCCGTACTCGACATCGAGAAAATTCTGCTCGACGAGTCCTCTCGCATCGTGGTCGTGTGTGGCGCCGGCGGCGTAGGAAAGACGACGACGGCTGCGTCGATGGCGCTGCGCGCCGCTGAAAGTGGCCGCAAGGTTGTCGTTCTCACCATCGACCCTGCGCGTCGACTCGCTCAGGCGCTGGGGGTGGACGAGCTCGACAATTCGCCTCAGCCGGTGAAACTTCCCGAGGGCACAACAGGCGAGCTGCACGCGATGATGCTCAACATGCGTCGAACGTTCGACGAGATGGTCATCGAGCACTCGACGCCGGAGAAGGCCGAGCAGGTGCTGGCCAATCCGTTCTATCAAACTGTGGCCTCGTCGTTCTCGGGCACGCAGGAGTACATGGCGATGGAGAAGCTCGGACAGCTCGCCGCGGATTCGACCTGGGATCTGATCGTCGTCGACACCCCACCCTCGCGAAATGCGCTGGACTTCCTCGACGCCCCACAGCGGCTCGGATCGTTCCTCGACGGCCGATTCATTCGACTACTGATGGCGCCCGGTCGCGGGCTCACCAGGCTGGTGACAAGCGCGATGGGCCTGGCCCTGCGCGGAGTCTCGACGGTCATCGGCAGCCAGATGCTCTCCGACGCGTCGGCGTTCGTACAGTCGCTGGACTCGATGTTCGGCGGCTTCCGGGAACGCGCGACCCACACCTACCAGCTTCTGCGCCAGAGCGGGACCAGCTTCCTCGTCGTCGCGGCACCCGAACCGGATGCGCTGCGTGAGGCCGCGTTCTTCGTCGACAGACTCAGCTCCGAGGGAATGCCGCTGGCGGGCCTGGTTCTGAACCGGACGCACCCCACCCTGGCGGACCTGCCTGCCGACCACGCCGTCACGGCCGCCGATCTGCTCGACGAAACCGATACCTCCAGCGCCGCGCTCACCGCCGCCGTACTACGCATTCACGCGGCCCGCGCAGTCACAGCCGCACGCGAGCTTCGTATGCTCCGCCGGTTCACCTCTGCCCATCCGAGGGTTCCGATCGTCGGAGTTCCCTCGCTACCGTTCGAGGTGTCGGATCTGCACGCCCTGCGTGCGGTGGCCGACCAGTTGACCCGGTCGGCCTGACGCCCGCCTCGCTGGGCCCAGCTGCGCTGGGAAGGGTCACATAGCGGTCTGCTGCTGGCGCTGCGACTCGAAGAACTCCGACCAGGAGTCGACCTCCGGGTGCTGCTTGAGCAACGCCCGCCGCTGACGCTCGGTCATTCCACCCCACACCCCGAACTCGACGCGGTTGTCGAGCGCGTCGGCTCCGCACTGCATCAAAACTGGGCAGTGTCGACAAATGGTTGCAGCTTTGCGCTGCGCTGCCCCCCGAACGAAAAGCTGGTCCGGGTCCGTGCCCTTGCACCGAGCCTGTGTCACCCACGCAATGCGTGCTTCTGCTTCTTCCACATCTAGCCGCGTAGGTGCTGCCGTTGTGTGCATTGCGGATCCCCTTTGCAATTCGAACGTTCTCGCTGAACGTTCCACAAGCTCAAAAACCCTGTTCTCCACTGCTTGAAGCACATGGATCTAGGAGCTGCCCCACATTCATATACAAGTGTTATGTGAATCACACCGTGTCCATAATTTAGGGAAATTGAGCGTCGAACGCAAGACGAGATGAGCAAATTTCTGGTACGACCGTCTCGACCTGCGGTTCGACGCCGAAGACCGACTCCGCTCAGATGAGCGGGACCCCGCGCGAGAATCAGCACGGCAGTCCTCGAGCCGACTGAACGACCCGATTCGTGGGAGACCCGCAGGGGCCCACGTACGCTGTCCTACGTGTCAGTTGGAAAAACCGTGGCGAAGCTCGCCGGATGTTCCGCACTTGCGGGTGCGCTGTTGGCCGGAGTGATGTTTCCGTTGGCAGGCGGGTTCGGCTACGCCTCCAACCGCGCGGCGGACACCGTCGACAATGTGTCGGCCGAGCTCGTCGAGGGAACGGTGCCTGCCGTGTCCACGATGGTCGACTCGGCGGGCAATCCCATCGCCTGGTTGTACGAGCAACGCCGATTCGAAGTCCCGAGCGATCAGATCTCCAATCAGATGAAACTGGCGATCGTCTCCATCGAGGACCGGCGATTCGCCGAGCACCAGGGCGTCGACTGGCAGGGCACGCTGCGCGCCTTCCTCACCAACACCACGAGCGGTCAGGTCGAGCAAGGTGCGTCCACCCTCGACCAGCAGTACGTCAAGAATTACCAGCTACTCGTCGTCGCCAAGACCGACGCCGAGCGACGTGCCGCCATCGAGACGACTCCCGCTCGCAAGATCCGCGAGATCCGGATGGCGCTGACGCTGGACAAGGAACTGACCAAGGACGAGATCCTCACCCGGTACCTGAACCTCGTACCGTTCGGCAACGCCTCGTTCGGCATCCAGGACGCGGCACAGACCTACTTCGGCATCGACGCCAGCGACCTCGACGCAAAGCAGTCGGCGATGCTCGCGGGCATGGTGCAGTCGAGCTCGGCGCTCAACCCGTACACCAACGAGCAGGGCGTCACCGAACGACGCAACGTCGTGCTGGACACGATGATCGAGAACATTCCGGAACGAGCCGACGAGTTCAGGCAGGCCAAGACCGAGCCGCTCGGCGTGCTCCCCGTTCCTCAGACACTCCCCCGCGGCTGCATCGCCGCAGGGGACCGCGGCTTCTTCTGCGACTACGCACTGCAGTACCTGGCCGACGCCGGCATCAGCAGGGAACAGATCGACAAGGGCGGCTACCTGATCCGCACCACCCTCGACCCGGCGGTCCAGGATTCGACCAAGGCCGCGCTCGTGGGGAATTCCAGCCCCACCCTCAACGGCGTCGCGACCGTCATGAACGTCATCGCTCCGGGCCAGGACTCGCACCGGATTCTCGCCATGGGCAGCAGCCGTACGTACGGCCTCGACGCCGACACCAACGAGACGGTGCAGCCGCAGCCCTACACACTCGTCGGCCACGGTGCCGGCTCGATCTTCAAGGTCTTCACCACGGCTGCGGCGATGGAGCGCGGCCTCGGTACCAGCGCGACGCTGCAGGTGCCGCGTCGCGCCGAGGTGAAGGGTCTCGGTGACGGTGGCGCACCGGGGTGCCCTGCCAACACCTACTGCGTCGAGAATGCCGGCAACTACCCGGCGTCGCTGTCCATCACCGATGCCCTCGCCCAATCCCCGAACACGGCATTCGTCAAGCTCATCGAGTCGGTCGGGGTCAGCCCGGTGGTCGACATGTCCGTACGGCTGGGCTTGCGGTCCTACGCCAACCCCGGCACCTCGGGCTTCGACGATCAGTCCATGGCGGACTTCCAGAAGTCGCAGAACCTCGGTTCCTACACCCTCGGGCCGACATGGGTGAACCCGCTGGAGCTGTCGAACGTGGCTGCGACGCTGGCCTCGAGCGGCAAGTGGTGCCCACCCACCCCCATCGATTCGGTCTACGACCGCGAAGGCCAGCCCGTGCCCCTCACGCAGCAGCCCTGCGAGCAGGTCGTCGAGCCCGGCCTGGCCAACACCCTCATGAACGCAATGAGCAAGGACGATCAAGCGGGCGGCACCTCGGCGTCGGCTGCCGGTTCGGTCGGCTGGACACTGCCGATGGGCGGCAAGACCGGTACCACCGAGTCGCACATGTCCTCCGGCTTCCTCGGCTTCACCAATCGCTATGCCGCCGCGGTGTACACCTACGGCGACTCACCGACGCCCGGTGAGATCTGCTCGTTCCCACTACGACCGTGCGGCTCGGGCAACCTCTTCGGCGGTAACGAGCCCGCTCGTACCTGGTTCCAGGCCATTGACCCCGTCGCGAACAACTTCGGTTCGGTCGAGTTGCCGCCGGTGGATCAGAAGTACGTCCGTGGTTCGGCCAACGGGCAGGTCCCCGACGTCACCGGTCAGACCCAGAGCTCGGCAACTTCGACGCTGCAGGGTGCAGGCTTCCAGGTGACAGCCGTGATGACGGCCAGTTCGTCCTCACGGGGAACCGTCACAGGGATCTCGCCCTCCGGCTCGGCGATCCCTGGATCCACCATCACGATCTACGTCAGCGACGGATCGGTGCGGGAGGCTCCTCCCGCACCGGCCAAACCGGCACGGCCCGACATCGAGCTCCCGGAGCTGCCGCCGATTCAGATACCGGCGATTCCCGGGCTGACCGTGCCCCGGTAGGCAGCTTCGCCGCATGTGCGCGGAAATACATGGAGGGTCAGGAGCGCAGCCTGCGGAGTGACCCAGGTGCACAGTGTATTTCCGCGCACATGCGCGTCAGCGCCTACAGGCGGTCCTTGACCGCCTTGGACACACGAGAGCCGTCGGCCTTGCCCGCGGCCAACGCCGAGGCGGCCTTCATGACCAGCCCCATCTGCTTCATTCCCGGGCGCTCACCGAGCTCCTCGGCCACCTGAGCGATGGCGGTGTCCGCGACGTCGGCGAGCTCGGCGTCCGTCAGCGGCGTCGGGAGATACTCGTCGATGATCCGGGCTTCCGCGTGCTCGGTGGCCGCGAGCTCACCGCGTCCGTTCTGCGTGTAGATCTCGGCCGATTCACCGCGTTTCTTCGACTCCTTGGCGAGCACCTTCAGCACCTGCTCGTCGGTGAGTTCGTGCGCCTCCTTGCCGGATACCTCCTCGGTCTGGATCGCGGCGAGAAGCATGCGCAATGTGGCCAAACGCAGCTTGTCCTTGGCCTTCATCGCCGCGGTGAGGTCGGATCGGAGCCTGGTCTTCAATTCGGGCTTGAGTTCTGACATGTGACAGAACGCTACGCGGGCGCGGCCCGAGACCGCACGTCGATTCCCCACCCTGCCGTATCGTGGTGAGCGTGTTCGTCAAAAACAACGCTTCGGCACTTCTCGCGGCCGCCGGCAAGGCTCGCGCTGGGGCAGCCGATTCACCGATGAAGAGCGCCGCCCTCGCCACGGCCGGCGCCGCCGCACTGGGCGTCGGATATGCCACCCTCATCGAGCGCAATGCCTTCACGCTGCGCGAGACGTCGATGGCCGTCCTCGATCCCGACTCGTCGCCGCTGCGCGTCCTGCACATCAGCGACCTGCACATGATGCCCAGCCAGCGCCTGAAGCAGAATTGGCTCCGCGAGCTGGACCGCCTGGAACCGGACCTGGTGGTCAACACCGGCGACAATCTGTCCCACATGCGTTCGGTACCTGCCGTCGTTCAGGCGCTCGGGCCGCTGCTGTCCCGGCCGGGCCTGTTCGTCTTCGGCAGCAACGACTACTTCGCCCCGAAGCCGAAGAACCCGCTGAAGTACTTCAACAAGGACCACAAGCGTGTCTTCGGCGAGTCCCTACCGTGGCGGGACCTGCGCGCCGCGTTCACCGAGCGCGGTTGGCACGACGTGACGCACGTGCGCCGCGAGCTCGAGGTTGCGGGTGTGCGCATCGCCTCCGCCGGCGTCGACGATCCGCATCTGAAGCGCGACCGCTACGACACCATCGCCGGTCAACCCAATCCTTTGGCAGACCTGCGGCTGGGTATCACCCACTCACCGGAGCCGCGGGTTCTCGACAAGTTCGCCGACGACGGATACGACCTCGTGCTGGCCGGTCACACCCACGGTGGACAGCTGTGCCTGCCGTTCTACGGCGCGTTGGTGACCAACTGCCAGATCGACCGCTCACGTGTGAAGGGACCGTCGAAGTGGGGCGCCCACACACAGCTCCACGTCTCGGCCGGCGTCGGCACATCGCCCTACGCGCCCGCGCGTTTCTGCTGCCGACCCGAGGCGACGCTGTTGACACTCACCGCTGCACCACGCAAGGGTCCCCGAGAAGGGTCGGACGAGACCGTTTCGCGTTCCGAGGCAGTCGTGAGCTAGACTGCTCCAGGCGGTACACGGGGTGTGGCGCAGCTTGGTAGCGCGCTTCGTTCGGGACGAAGAGGTCGTGGGTTCGAATCCCGCCACCCCGACAGCAAGATCGAAACAAAGACTCGCCTGACTCTTCGGGCGGGTCTTTTTTCGTTCATCTTCGACCGTCGCCGAGCATTCGGTGACGCAGGCTGTCGTAAATCGGCGGCGACCCTGCCAGGTGTGCGACGAGGACGGCTGCCGCGGTAGCGGCGAGCATGGGGACTGTCACCGAAGTGACTGCGGTCATTTCGACGACTATCACGATCCCGGTAATCGGCGCTCGCACAACCGCACCGAAGAGCGCGGCCATTCCGACGACGACCATCGCAGGCAACGATGGCGTGTTCATGTCCGGCAGGGCAGCGTCGCCGACCCCCGCGACGAGGGCACCCCACAGGGCGCCGAGCGCAAGCAGCGGCGCGAACAGCCCTCCGGGAGTGGCCGAGGCGTAGGACAGAGGCCCGGTGATCAAACGGATGACGAGAAACCCGGCGACGACGGGCACAACCGGATTGCCGCCCCCGATCAGCGACTGCACCACCGCGTCTCCGCCGCCGGCGTAACCCTGATCCAACGTCATCAGGGCCCCTACGAGCGCGCCGATGAGCACCGCGCGGACCGTGGGAGAAACGTTGTCGAACCTCTCCGCGACGTCGACCGCGCCGAGAATCATCTTGCTGTACAGAACGCCGAGGACTCCTGCCGTCAGCCCGAACACGACGAAGTACGGCAGTAGCGCAATCGACGGCGCGTCGACGCCCCCTGCAAAGAAATCGGGCCTGTCTCCGTTGATCATTCGCGAACAACCGACTCCGACTGCTACCGCGATAAGGGTGGGCAGCACGGTCCGCGCACGAAAGGACTTCGTTACCTCCTCGAAGACGAACACCGCTCCCCCGATGGGGGCGTTGAACGCCACGGCGAGCCCGGCACCCGCAACCGAGGACTGCATCGATGCGGAGTCGGCGCTGCTGAGCCGCGCTCGCCTACCTGCTTCGGCCCCGATGGCAGCTCCCATGTGCACTGTCGGCCCCTCGCGACCCAGCACCAGGCCCGAACCGATCGAGAGCAGTCCGCCGATGAACTTCGCCGGGAGCACACTGCGCGGCGGCGCCTGCGACTCTCCCCTGGCGACAGCCTCCACGTGTTGAATTCCGCTCCCTGCCGCCAGCGGCGTCCATCTGACGATCAAGGCCGCCAATCCCGCTCCACCAGCGGTGACCGCAATGGGAATCAACAGCGCGGGGGCCGGGGCCGAATGCACCCACTCGAGGAGTTCGAGCCTGCGCTCGTCCGCTTGCCGAAGACACCATCGAAATGCCCCACCGACAAAGCCGATGACCACTCCACAGACCACTGCCACCCAGCACAGCCGCCACATGCCGAGTGCGTCCGGACTGTCCTCGGCCTGGTGCCGTGCCCCATGGTTCATCTCGCTCCTGGACGCCGACGAAGCCAATACCGTCGGCATCCACTATCTCAGGTGTTGCGTGCTTTCAACCCGCTGACGCAGCCCTCGATCCGACTCATGCGCGCGGCAAGCTCCAGATCGGGCCGGCTTCGAGATCGGCGATGATGGCCGCTGGATCGTCGTAGACGGCCACGGCGCCGGCCTCGCGCAGTTCGGCCTCGGAGATTCCGCCGGACCGCACACCGATGCAGCGCACGCCGACGCGTCGCGACGCCTCGACGTCCCAGACGCTGTCGCCGATCATGACCGCGTCCTCGGCGCCCACTGCTGCACGCTCGAGTGCGACACCGATGATCTCGGGACTCGGCTTGGCGACCTCCGCATCCTCGGACGAGGTCACCACCGACACGATTTCCTCGACATCGAGCAGGTCCCGGAGGGTGGCGAGCTCGTCCTCGGGCGCCGATGTCGCCAGCACCACGGTCAAGCCCAGATCCTCGATTCGCTGCAACAACTCCCGTGATCCAGGAAGTATCTGCAGGCGCTTGCTCGCCTCGGCGTAATAGGAGCTGTGCAGCTCCTTCGCTTCCAGCGCGGCCGCACTGTCGGAGGATCCGACGAGTTCCTCGAGCAGTTTCTCGCCGTCCATTCCGATGCAACGATGAATGCGCCACGACGGCACCGTGATACCTGCGTCGGCGAATGCGCGCGACCAGGTATCGACGTGTACGTAGTTCGAGTCGACCAACGTGCCGTCGATATCGAACAGAACTGCACCTGCACCAGAAGTCATGAATGAACGCTTACCCCGGCTGGCGGCGGGGAAACGTCGAAAAAGGCCCCCTCGCGTACGAGGGGGCCTTCTCCGTGGAGTATTCCGACTCAGTCGACCTGAGCCTGCCACATCCAGTGCAGCTGCTCGAGCCGCGCGGTGATGGAGATCAGCAGATCCTGGGTGACCGGGTCTGCCGCCTCGGTGTCGGCAATTCGACTCCGGAGACGGTCGATCACGGCCGCCAGGTTGTCGACGACGGCGGCGATCACCTGATCGTCCTTGGTCCAACCTTCGCCGAATCCCTTGGTGCCGGCAGTGGTGGACACCGTAGCCGAACGCCCATCGGGACTGACCCCGATCGCGGTGGCCCGCTCGGCGGCACTGTCGGTGAATTCACGTGCCGCTGTGACCAATTCGTCGAGCGCGAGGTGAACCGATCGGAAGTTCCTTCCGATGACGTTCCAATGCGCTTGCTTGGCGATCAGGGACAGGTCGATGAGGTCGACGACGGTGCCCTGCAGGGCATCTCCGGCTATCTTCTGCTGGCCGGCGTCGAGTGTGCTGGTGATGGGATTGGTCATTGATTCCTCCTCGTAAGGGGTTACTACTTTAGACCTGTTCGGCTTCGTCTCCGGGTGTGGTCGGCGACTGGCTGGTCGTGGGTGCGACACTGCCCTGCCCTGCCCGGACGCCTTCCTCGACCTTCTTGCCGAGATCGGCGTCGACGTTCTTCCAGTAGTCGAACACTCGCGCCAGGACTTGCTCGGTCACTCCGTTGAGCGCGTGCCCGACGATGTTGCCCACGAGGCGTTCGCGTTGGCCGTCGTCCATGACCTCGCGGTAGAGCGTCCCGGGCTGGACGAAGTCGCCGTCCTCGGGGTGTTCGACGTAACCGGTGCGGACGAAGCGCGGCTCGAAGTCCCACGACCCGTCGTTGCCGTACTTCGCGGTGTCCGCGTGCGGGCCACCGTACGAGTTGGGTGCGTACACCGGCGTCTGCGGGGAGTTGAACGAGTATCGCATCGCCCCGTCCTTGGAGTACGAGTTCACCGGCGACTTCGGCGCGTTGACCGGCAGCTGCGCGTAGTTCGCACCGATGCGGTAGCGGTGCGCGTCAGCGTAGGAGAAGATGCGGCCAAGCAGCATCTTGTCCGGGCTGACGCCGATTCCGGGAACCAGGTTGGACGGCTCGAACGAGCTCTGCTCGATCTGCGCGTGGAAGTTCTCCGGGTTGCGATTGAGCGTCATCTTGCCGACCTCGATCAACGGGTAGTCCTTCTGCGACCAGACCTTGGTGAGGTCGAACGGGTTGAACTTGTAGCCCTCCGCGTCCTCGTACGGCATGATCTGCACCTTCAGCGTCCAGCTGGGGAAGTTACCTTCCTTGATCGAGCCGAACAGATCCTGTCGATGATGATCGGGCGAGGTGCCGGCGAGCTCGTCAGCCTTCTCCTGCGTCAGGAAGTCGATACCCTGATCGGTCTTGAAGTGGAACTTGACCCAGTTCTTCTCACCGGCATCATTGATGAACTGGTAAGTGTGCGAGCCGAATCCGTCCATGTGGCGGTACGACTTCGGGATGCCACGGTCACCCATCAGCCAGGTGACCTGGTGCGCGGTCTCGGGCGAGAGCGTCCAGAAGTCCCACTGCATGTTGTGGTCGCGCAGGCCGGAATCGGGCATGCGCTTCTGGCTGCGGATGAAGTCCTGGAACTTGATCGGATCCTTGACGAAGAAGACCGGGGTGTTGTTTCCGACGAGGTCCCAGTTGCCTTCCTCGGTGTAGAACTTGAGCGAGAAACCGCGCGGGTCGCGCCAGGTATCCGGGCTGCCCTGCTCACCGGCGACGGTGGAGAAACGCGCGAGCATCTCGGTCTTCGCGCCGGGCTGTAGCGCCTTGGCCTTGGTGTATTTGCTGATGTCTCCGGTGATTTCGAGTTCACCGAATGCGCCCGCACCCTTGGCGTGCACGACGCGCTCCGGGACACGCTCACGGTTGAACTGCGCCATCTTCTCGATGAGGTAGTGGTCGTGGAGCAGGATCGGGCCCTGCGTGCCAGCGGTCAACGACTGGTCGTCGCTGGGGACGGGGATACCCGAGTTACTCGTGGTTGCCGGAGTGGTCTTCGGCTGGGTGGTCGGCTCGGTCATGAGCAAAGCCTCCTAAAATCACTTCACTGGAGCCTGTCGAGGGGCTGGCTCGAGAGGCAGAATTCTGTGACGCTCGTGCGTCGGTGTCGTGCTACTCGGTGGATATAACCGAAACGGAGCGTGCCGAATCCTGTCCGGACGCACACTCGGCACAGACGCCCCAGAACACCACCTCGGCCTCGTCGACGACGAAACCCTGCGAATCCGACGGATCCAGACATGGCGCGGCACCGAGAACGCAATCGACGTCGACCACCCTGTGGCACTGACGGCACACCAGGTGGTGGTGATTGTCGCCGGTTCGGCTTTCGTACAGCGCCGGTGAGCCTGCCGGCTCGATCCGACGCAAAAGTCCGGCATTCACGCAGGCGCGCAGCACGTCGTACACCGCTTGCATCGACACCGAACCGACCTCGGATCGCACCGAGGCAGCCACGTCGTCGGCGTCGGAGTGCGGCCGGGCTGCAACCGCGTTCAACACCGCTACACGAGGACCCGTGACGCGCAGCCCGACGGAGCGCAGCAGCGCAACCGGGTCCGCAGTCACATCGTCCAAGGGCATGTTCCCCAGTATGCCCCTTTTCTGGACTAAGTCAAGAAAAGGGGCATGGGAGTGCCTACCTCGCGTCGACCTGCGTCGCAGGGCCGGTGGACATCGAGCCCGAGACGATCTGCAGACCGAAATGGGTTCCGGCTTTCACCCACGAACCCAGCGTCGGGCCGCTCGCGGTGACATCGACGCGGCACAGCCTCGCCTTGCCCTTCAGCTTCGCCCCGCCCAACTCGAACACTGAATCACTCGGTTGCGCGAATCCCATCGCACCCATGATGGGCCAGGTAGGACCGATACCGCGCGAACTCGTCCGGACCTCCCAGTTCTCACCCGTGGCCGAGAAATCGCCGAGGACATCACCGTCGAAGTCCGCCATCACCTTCGGCAGATGCCAGTGCGACCGGCCGCCGTGCACCGATTCCTCCGAATCGACTGCGATGAAGGGCACTGCCATCCTCGGTATCACCCCCAGGCCGGAACCGGGGCGTCGGAGCACCGGGCTCGCGAGAATCTCCCGATACGGGCCAACCGGTGAACTCAGATAGTCGACCACCATCACCATGGTCACCGGGATGGAGGACGCCGGCAGCAACGCTCGCCCCGACACCGTCGCGCGGTGAAACCAGATGGTCGCTCGAACATCCGCAGGCCAGGGCGGCGGCGGGCTCTGCGGCCACTCGACACGCTCGGACTGCGATTCGGTCACGCTCCACATGTCGAGCTTCCTTTCACTGTGAGCGGCAGACGCAACGCGCCGGGAGCCGCTGCGGGAACCACCGGCCGACGGGGAGGCGTCGGCAGGATCTCACGGTAAGCGGACCCGAGTTCAGGCCGCAGATCCTGCTCGCCCTTGTTCGGCCACAGCGCCAAGGCGCGTTCGGCTTGGGCGGTGATGGTCAGCGACGGGTTGACGCCGAGGTTGGCGCTGATGGCCGAACCGTCGACGACGTGAAGTCCGTCGTACCCGTACACCCGGTGATACGCATCGACGACGCCTTGCTCGGCGGTTTCGCCGATCGCGCAGCCCCCGAGAAAGTGGGCGGTCATCGGTATGTTGACGATCTCGGCAATGGACCCACCAGGATCACCGCCGATCTTGTCGGCGAGGAGCCTGATTGCCTCGTGGCCCTGCGGAATCCACGACGGCGGCGGGTCACCGGCGCCCGGCTTACTGGTCAGACGTCGTCCGAACAGTCCCTTTTTCGAGCCCAGTTCGAGGGAGTTGTCGTCGGTCTGCATCACCAGCGCGATGACGGTGCGCTCGGACCAGCGCCGCACGGACAGACTCCGCCACGCGGCTCCCGGATGTCGCAGTGCCACACCGATGGTCTTCACCACTCGGGGAGTGCGGCCGCCGCCGTCGCTGAGAACGGTCTGCAGCAGCCCGATCGCGTTGCTGCCCTTGCCGTATCGCACCGGTTCGATGTGCGTGTGGTCGTCGGGATGGAACGAGGAGGTGATTGCCACGCCCTCGGTGTAGTCGATCTCGCGTCCGCGGGCCGTCGCGGCGAGCACGGCCTCGGAGTTGGTACGAACCTTGCTGCCGATTCGATCGGACAACTTCGGCAGCATCCGGTCTTCCTTCATGGCCAGCATCAGCTTCTGCGTTCCGTAGGTGCCGGCCGCGAACACCACCTGATCGGCCGTCAGCACCGTCTCCTTACGCCGTAGTTTTCCACCGGTTCGGCGCGTGATCACCTCGTATCCGCCACCCGGAGCAGGACGGACGCCTGTGACGGTCGTCAACGGCATCACCTCGGCGCCTGCCTGTTCGGCGAGATACAGGTAGTTCTTGACGAGGGTGTTCTTCGCACCCACGCGGCATCCGGTCATGCACGACCCGCATTCGGTGCAGCCGGTCCGCTCGGGACCGACGCCGCCGAAAAACGGGTCCTTCGACGGCTGTCCGGGCGTGCCGAAGAAGACGCCGACCGGTGTACTGACGAACGTGTCGCCGACGCCCATGTCCTCGGCGACCTCTTTCATCACCTTGTCCGACGGGGTGATCGACGGATTGGTCTCGACGCCGAGCATGCGCTTCGCCTGGTCGTAGTACGGTCCGAGTTCGCGGTGCCAGTCCGTGATCGAGGCCCACTGCGGATCCTCGAAAAATCGCTTGGGCGGCTGATACAGGGTGTTGGCGTAGTTCAGCGATCCGCCGCCCACACCCGCTCCCGCCATGACAAGGACGTCCGGCAGGAGGTGAATGCGTTGGAGTCCATAGCATCCCAGCGCAGGTGCCCACAGATACTTGCGCAGCCGCCAGCTGGTCTTGGGTAGCTCCTCGTCGGTGAAGCGGCGACCGGATTCGAGAACTCCAACGCTGTAACCTTTTTCGACTGCACGCAGTGCCGCGACACTGCCACCGAATCCAGATCCGATGACGAGGACATCGAAGTCGCTCATACCTGTTGGCCTTCTTTCGCTGGTGCGCCCTCGTAGTGCCCGAGGTCGAATGTGCGTGTCGAGTTGCGGAACTTGAAGGTGTACGTGGGCCACATCACCGGGTTGCGCCCCTGAGCATCGAGGTACCAGCTCGAGCAACCACCGGAGTTCCACACCGTCCCCGCGAGCGAGTCGTGCACCCACGAGTTGTATTGCTGCTGCGCATGTTCGCTGACCTCCACCGATGCCAGCCGGTGATCGGCCATCCGGCGCAGCGCATCGACCACATAGTTGGCCTGCGACTCGAGCATGTAGACGATGGAGCTGTGCCCGAGGTTGGTGTTGGGGCCGTACATCAGGAAGAGGTTGGGAAATCCGTGCACGGTGGTGCCGCGGAAAGCGTTGGGACTGCCACCCCAGTGCTCGGCCAGCGTGCGACCGTCCGTACCGACCAGGGCGTTCGAGATCGGCGGTTCGGTGGGGGTAAATCCCGTGCCGAAGATGATCGTGTCCACTGGGTACGAGTTACCGTCCGCATCGATCACCGAGTCCTCGGTGATCCGGGTCAACCGGCTGGCCACGAGGTCCACGTCGTCTCGATCGAGCGTCTTCAACCAGTCGTTGGACAGCAGCATGCGCTTGCAGCCGAGAAGAAAGTCGGGCGTCAACGCGGCGCGCTTGACCGGGTTCTTGACCTGTCGACGCAGGTGAATCTTCGCGACGTTCGAGATCAGCGGCAGCACCTTGGGATGATGCGCGAGGGCGGTGACATATGCCTCGCGGTAGCCGTAGATAACGCCGCGCACTGCCTTCTGCGTCGAAGGGAACCGCTTGTACATGGCCTTTTCGAGCTTGCCGAGGGTTCGGTCGAGGCGGGGCACCACCCAGGCCGGGGTCCGCTGGAAGACGGTGAGCCGCTCGGCCCGGTCGACGATCTCGGGCACAAATTGCACCGCCGAGGCGCCGGTCCCGATCACCGCGACCCGTTCCCCGGTGAGATCGTGATCGTGATTCCACGTTGCGGAGTGGAACATGGTGCCGCCGAAGATGTCGAGGCCCGGAACATCGGGCAGTTTCGGTGTCGAGAGCGCGCCGGTGGCCGCGACGAGTACTTCGGCGCTCACCGGCCCCTGCGAGGTTTCGACGTTCCACTGCGATCGCTCGGGATTCCACACCGCGGAGGTGAGCTCGCAGTCGAAGACGATCCGGCTACGCAGGCCGAGCGAATCGACGACGCCGCGCAGGTAGGTGAAAAGCTCCGGTTGGCGCGCAAAGGTGTGCGTCCAGTCGGGGCTGGGGGCGAACGAGAACGAGTACAGCGAGGTCGGCACATCGCAGGCACAACCCGGGTAGGTGTTGTCTCGCCAGGTGCCGCCGACCTCCGAGGCGCGCTCGATGATCAACACGTCCGCACTGGGATCATCGTCGAGAATGCGTGCTGCGGCGGCGATGCCGGCGAAGCCCGCTCCGACGACGAGTACGCGTACCGATTCTGGAACTGTCATGAAGTGACCACCTTCGACTCCCAGACAGGGAGCAGTCGGGCCCGAAGCGCAGCATCGGCGTCGGGCGTGCGGAAGAGTGCCGAGACCGCGAGACCGCGGGCCAATTCGACGGTGAGTTCGATCGATTCGTTCGTCATGCGGCTGCCCATGATCGCGGTCGCGCCGCCCATGATCGCCTCGGAGACCCGACGTTCCAGCGGGACCATGGCCTCGTGCAGCGCGGGGTCGGTCCGCGCTGCCACCCACAGCTCGAGCGCCGCGTAGAACAGTGGGCCGGAGAATGCCTCGCTGAGCACCTCGACGCCGCGATCGGGATCGGGATCGGCCTCGAGGATCTCGGCGAGGCGCTTCTCGACGAGGTGTCCGACGGCTGCGGTCACCAGCGATTCCTTGGTCGGAAAGTGGTGCAGCTGAGCGCCGCGCGATACTCCGGCACGGCGGGCGATCTCCTGAGTGCTGGTCTTGGCGAAGCCGAGTTCGACGAGGCAGTCGATAGCGGCGTCGAGCAGTTTCGCCTGCGTACCGGCCGTACGTTCGGCTTGGGTTCGCCTCTCTGGAACCTCGGTGGCTTGGGTCACACTTGCGACCATAGCGTCAAATCAACAAACAATCCAGACTGCTTGTAAATGAGCTGTGCGCGAGCGCGGGTCGCATGGCTGTTCGCGCAGGTTTCAGTCGTTCGCACAGGCTGCAACACGCGCGGACAGCCGAAAAGTGTGCGAAAAGCCGCGCGACCCCACAGGGTCAGACCACCCGGTACCGCAGCATCATCTCGTGATCCTCGTGATCGAGCATGTGACAGTGCCACATGTAGCCCTGCAGCTCGGCCCCTGCGCCCATATCGTGCCCCGCGCCGTGGCCGATGTCGTGGCCCATGTCGTGGCTCGAGCGATTGCCGCTGGAGGGCGCCGTGAACGTGGCGTCGGGATCGAATCCGAGCTCATCGCCGGTCGGGAAACGCACCAGAATGCGCGTCACCGTGCCGGGGTATGTGTTGACGGTGTCCTTCGCCCCCGCTTCCCACGCCGGCGGCGGTGCGAGCGGACCGGTGACGTAACGCTCCACGTCCGGCGCCCACTTGACGCCGATATCGGGCCGCGGGTGATCACGCATGTACGCCGCGAGATCCACCGGAGCGCGGCCGAGGGTGCGAAAGTGCACCAGATGCAGATGGATCGGGTGCGGCTCGAGCGTGGTGTTGACGATGTTCCACTGCTCGACGGCGCCCTGCGCCGGCATCTCGATATCGGGGTCGCTGTAGCGAAGATTGTTCAGTGTCATCATCGGCGGCGCCAAAGACAGTCCCGCCGACGGCTGATTGACTGTCACGGTCCGCTGCACCTGCGCGAGGGGTATCTCCGGGAGCAAAGCCGGTTGTCCCTTGCCGCCGCGATACATCGTCATGATCTCTCCGGCGAAACCGCGTCCCGACGCCACCCTGAACTGACAGAACAGCGGCATCGGTACCGCGCCCAGCGACGCGGCCTGTGCGGGCGGCGGCTCGTCGTTGCGGAGCTCGATCACCTCACCCGGCTCGACCGATCCGAAGTCCACCAACACGTCGAGGCGTTCAGCGGGGGCCAAGCGGATGCTCTCGGTCCGGACGGGGGCGTCGAGCAAACCGCCGTCGTTTCCGATGACCCAGAACGTCATTCGATTGCTGAGAAACAGATTCCACACACTGTACGAACCTGCGTTGACGATACGGAAGCGGTACATCCCTCGCGCAACTTCCATCGTCGGCCAGATCTTTCCGTTGACGACGCCCACGTCGCCGGTACCGCCACCTTCCCACTTGCCTTGCGGCACGGTGATGTTGGTACGCAGGCTCATGCTGCCGTCGGGATTCATGATCTTTTCCTGCAGTACCAGAGGTACCTCGAATTCACCGGACGGTAGACCGAGCGAATTGTCTGCCGAACCCGAATCGAACTGATCACGAACAAGATTGACACCGACGAGACCGGCATAGACGTTGATACGCGTCATCGACATGGCGTGATCGTGGTACCACAGACCAGCGGATTCGTTGAGCCCCGAGAAATTGTGTGTGAGGGACTCACCCGGCTGCACGAGCATCTCCGAGTGACCGTCGCTCTCGGGCGACGTGATTCCGCCGTGCAAGTGCAGCGTGGTCGCTGTCTGCTCGCGATCGCGCTCGCTCAGGCCGTGCAAGGCGGTGTCGACGTCGGCGGCGAGTGGATTGCCCTCGGTGCTGTTGGTGTACCGCAGCGTCCACGGCTGGCCTTGCACGCTCTCGATCGTCGGGCCCAGGTAGTTGCATTCGCCGTACCCGAAGGTGGGCCCCTCCGGCAGATCGGCATGGAAGCGATGCACACTGCTGCGCGCCTCGAGCGAAAGGTCGGTGCCGGTGAGCATCGGCAGGCGTGGCAGCTCGTCCCGGAACGGTTGCAGCGGCGGAGAGTGGAACAGCAGCGGACTGTTGCCGCCGAAGATGTCGTCAGCGAACGCGTGGCGAGCCCGAGAACTGGACGGGAGCGCTGCCGCCCCCGCAACGAGCGCCATGACACCGGCCGCACGGAAGGCCGACCTGCGAGAGACCTCGTTCAAGCCGTACCCTCCCCATCCCAGACCGTGGCATGGATACCAGGGTCATTCCGCAGGCTCCACTACAAGCTTCACCCAGGGTCGTTCCGCAGGCTCCACTGCAAGCTTCACCCAGGGGCATTCCGCAGGCTCCACTGCAAGCTTCACCCAGGGTCGTTCCGCAGGCTCCACTCCCGCCGCCATACTATGTTGCCTCGTCGACACCCGTCGACACCCGTCACTCGGATCGTCCGGCACGTTCCTGCCGGTGGAGGGATCACACATACCCATGGCATCTATCACGTTCGACCGCGCCACCAGGCTTTTCCCGGGCTCTGAGGTGCCCGCGGTCAACGCCCTCGACCTCGAGATCGCCGACGGCGAATTTCTCGTTCTCGTCGGCCCGTCGGGCTGCGGCAAGTCCACATCTCTGCGCATGCTCGCCGGCCTCGAGGAGGTCGACAGCGGTCGCATTCTCATCGGCGGCTCGGACGTCACGCATTCCGAACCCAAGGACCGCGACATCGCGATGGTGTTCCAGAACTACGCGCTCTACCCGCACATGAGCGTCGCCGAGAACATGGGCTTCGCGCTCAAGCTCGCCAAAGCCGGCAAGGAGGAGATCCGAACACGCGTCCTCGAAGCCGCGAAGCTCCTGGACCTCGAGGACTACCTCGATCGGAAGCCGAAGGCGCTCTCGGGAGGGCAACGCCAGCGCGTGGCCATGGGCCGGGCCATCGTCCGTCAGCCGCAGGTCTTTCTGATGGACGAGCCGCTGTCGAATCTGGACGCGAAACTCCGAGTTCAGACCCGCACGCAGATCGCGCAGCTGCAGCGCAGGCTGGCCACCACCACGGTGTACGTCACCCACGACCAGGTGGAGGCGATGACCATGGGCGACCGCGTCGCGGTGCTCAAGGATGGGAAGCTGCAGCAGTGCGCCACGCCGCGCGAGCTGTACCGAACTCCCGCGAACGTCTTCGTCGCCGGGTTCATGGGATCCCCGTCGATGAACCTGTTCAGCGCCCCGATCACCGACGGCGGAGTGCGGATCGGCGACCAGGTCGTTCCGATTCCGCGCGATGTCCTGGCCCGCTGCAGTGGCTCCGAGGTGATGTTCGGCATTCGGCCGGAACACGTCGAGATCGTCTCGTCGGGATTGAAGCTGGAGATCGATGTGGTCGAGGAGCTGGGTTCGGAGGCTTTCGTCTTCGGTCGCGCCGACATCAACGGTCGGACGCAGACCATCGTCGCGCGTGCGGATTGGCGTGACCCACCCCAGAAGGGCGATGTGGTGGCCGTGCGGTTCGACGAGGCACATGCGCACGTCTTCGACGGGTCGGGCGAAGGCGCTCCGCGCATGTGAGTGGAAATACATAGCGGGACACGTATTTCCACTCACATACGCCGAAGGCGCCTAAACGAGCAGTTCGGCGATCTGAATCGTGTTCAGCGCCGCACCCTTGCGCAGGTTGTCGCCCGAGACGAATAGTGCGAGACCGCGGCCCTCGGGTGCACCCGGGTCCCGACGGATACGGCCGACGAGAGAAACATCCTTGCCCGCGGCCTGGAGCGGGGTAGGCACGTCGGTCAGTTCCACGCCGGGGGCCGAGGCGAGCAACTCTCGGGCTCGCTCGACGGTCAGCTCCCGAGCGAACTCGGCGTTGATCGAGAGCGAGTGTCCGGTAAACACCGGTACGCGCACGCAGGTGCCGCTGACCAGCAAATCCGGGAGGCCGAGGATCTTGCGTGATTCATTGCGGAGCTTCTGATCCTCGTCCGTCTCGCCCGATCCGTCATCGACGATGGCGCCGGCGAGCGGCAGCACGTTGAACGCGATGGGCGCGACGTACTTGTCGGGAGCCGGAAAGTCCACCGAGGAACCGTCGTGGACCAGTTTCTCGACGTCGTCGATGACGGCGCGTGCCTGGGTGGCGAGCTCGTCGACACCGGCGAGGCCACTACCGGACACCGCCTGGTAGCTCGAGACGATCAAACGCGTCAGGCCGGCTTCATCGTGCAGCACCTTGAGCACCGGCATGGCGGCCATGGTGGTGCAGTTGGGGTTGGCGATGATGCCCTTCGGGGGATTCTTCGCCTCCTCCGGATTGACCTCGCTGACGACGAGCGGCACGTCGGGGTCCTTGCGGAACGCCGACGAGTTGTCGATGACGACGGCCCCGGCCTCGGCGAAGCGTGGCGCCTGCTCACGCGAGAGGGTCGCCCCCGCGGAGAACAGCGCGATGTCGATGCCGGAGAGGTCCGCGGTGGATGCGTCCTCGACGATGATCTCTTCCCCGCGGAACGGCAGCTTCTTGCCCGCAGACCGAGCCGAGGCGAAGAATCGCACGGTGTCGGCGGGGAAGTTACGTTGCTCCAACAGTGTTCGCATGACGGCACCGACCTGGCCGGTGGCACCTACTACTGCAACTGTGGTCATTTTTCTACCGTCCTGTTCCTGCGTGTACGACCGCGACGTCCTCGCCACCGAGGTCGAAGGCCTCGTGCAGCACGCGGACCGCGTCGTCGAGCTGAGTGTCACTGCACAGCACCGAGATTCGGATCTCCGAGGTGCTGATCAAGTCGATGTTGATACCGGCGTCGGCGAGTGCTTCACAGAACGTCGCCGTCACACCCGGGTGGCTCTTCATACCGGCACCGACGAGCGAGACCTTGCCGATGTGGTCGTCGTAGAGCACCTGGGTGAAGCCGATCTCCGACTGGAGCTTGGTGAGCTTCTCCACGGCGGTCGGGCCGTCGGACCTGGGACACGTGAACGTGATGTCGGTCCTGCCGGTGTCCACCTTGGAGACGCCCTGCAACACCATGTCGATGTTGATCTCCGAGTCGGCGACGGCGCGGAAGACCTTGGCCGCGTAGCCGGGCGCGTCGGGAATGCCGACGACGGTGACCTTCGCCTCGCTGCGATCGTGTGCGACGCCGGTGAGAATTGCTTCTTCCACGGGAATGTCCTCCATAGATCCGGAGACGATGGTTCCGGGTTTGGTGGTGTACGACGACCGAACGTGTACTGGAACGTTGTAGCGACGCGCGTATTCGACGCAGCGCAGCATGAGCACCTTGGCGCCGCAGGCAGCCATCTCGAGCATCTCCTCGAACGAGACGGTGTCGAGGTGACGTGCGTTGGGCACGATGCGCGGATCGGCGGTGAAGATGCCGTCGACATCTGTGTAGATCTCGCATACGTCGGCGTTCAGCGCGGCCGCGAGCGCAACGGCGGTGGTGTCGGAGCCGCCGCGACCGAGCGTCGTGACGTCTTTGCTGTCCTGGCTGACGCCCTGGAAACCGGCGACGAGCACAATCGATCCTTCGTCCAGGGCGCTCCGAACACGACCCGGTGTGACGTCGATGATCTTGGCGTTGCCGTGCACGCTGGTGGTGACCACGCCGGCCTGCGAGCCGGTGAACGACCTCGCCTCGGCGCCGAGCGAGGCGATCGCCATCGCTACGAGTGCGTTCGAGATACGCTCGCCGGAGGTGAGCAGCATGTCCATCTCGCGCGCCGGTGGCGCCGGGCACACCTGCTGTGCGAGATCGAGTAGCTCGTCGGTGGTGTCACCCATCGCGGAGACCACGACGACGACGTCGTTGCCTGCCTTCTTGGTCTCGACGATTCGTTCAGCGACGCGTCGGATACGTTCGGCGGTGCCCACCGACGATCCCCCGTACTTCTGGACGATGAGAGCCACGCGTGTGTACCTCCGCTGCTTTCGGGTGCGATTGCTGGTGCATCTGGCCTGGCTACCTTACCGAGTTCCGGGTCCGATCCGCGCCGCGGGTACACCGGCACCATCTCTGACCTGGGACGATTCCGGCACAGACGCTCCCGACTCGAAATCCTGGGCCCGTTCGAACAAAGAGACCCGAAGCGATTCCGAGGCCCCGTCCGCTTCGGACGCCATTTCCCAGGCGACAGATGCGAAAAAGGCGAGCGAATCCGGCATCGAGAACATCAAGTCTCGACAAAACAGACCGGGCCACCCGATTTGCAGTGTTGGCACCCCAAACCGTAAGGAACGTAATACTATTGGGCCGTCCGCCACATCGCTTGCGCCTTGTCAGTCGGGAGAGGGTTGCGTATGACCACGTTGCCCTACTCCACGCCCACGCTGCGCAGTCGCGTGCCGGCGCCCGGCCGGTCCACCATTCGACGTCGACGCTTGCTCGATCTACTCGACCGCGCCGACACTGCCGGTACGGTCACGCTGCTGACGGCGCCTGCTGGTGCAGGCAAGACGACGTTGCTCGCCGACTGGGTAGCAGCACGCCGCTCTGCCACCAGCCGCGCGCTCGACGCCGAGGCGATCGCATGGCTCACTGTCGACGAATCCGACAACGACCTCGCGCATCTGCGCGAGGTCATCGTCTCGACGTTCTCACAGTCCGGATCGGCCGCCCTGGCCGCGGCCGTCGAGTCACTGCCCACCGCCGACGATCCGTCGTACGCGAATTTCACCGCCGCTCTGGTCGATGCGCTCGAATCCGTCGACGAGCACATCACGCTGATTCTCGATGACTGCCACCTCCTGCACGAGAACGACATGCTTACCGTTCTCGGCAACTTCCTGCGCTGGCCGCCGCGCAATGTCCGGACCATCGTCGCGGGCCGGTTCGAGCCACCACTCGCACTACAGAAGCTGCGCCTCGACGGCCTCGTGCACGACATCTCACCCTCGGCCATAGCCTTCACCGAGGACGAGGCCTCGCAGCTGTTCGCGCGGTCGGCTATCGAGCTCGATCCGAGTGACTCCGCCAAGCTGATGAACAGAACCGAAGGCTGGGCGGCGGGATTGCGCCTGGCAGCAATGGCGCTCACGGGTTCACAGCGCCCACCGGAAGTGATCGAGGCATTCACCGGCTCGCAGCACAGCGTGGCCGACTATCTCGTCGGCGAGATTCTGTCGCACCTGACCGCCGAGGTTCGCACATTTCTACTGGAAACCTCTGTGCCGGAATGGTTCACAACCGATCTAGCGGAGCGACTCACCGGCAACCCGCATGCACAGGACATCCTCGACGACCTCATCGCGCAGAATTTTCTCCTCGACCGGATCCCCGAATCGGACCCCGTCTATCGATACCACCCGCTGATGCGCGAGTATCTGCGCGCCGAGATCG
The DNA here is from genome assembly GCF_020889545.1 of Rhodococcus sp. I2R. Lineage (NCBI taxonomy): Bacteria > Bacillati > Actinomycetota > Actinomycetes > Mycobacteriales > Nocardiaceae > Rhodococcus > Rhodococcus sp. I2R. The sequence continues at coordinate 115,689 of NZ_JAHUTG010000013.1, read as the reverse complement.
CGCGCCTCGGTGCAGCTCAGATACGCAACCTCGAGCGCGTCGCGTCGTCCTGGTTCAACGACTATCGGCAACCACTGCAAGCGCTCTCGCACAGCGTTCACGCCGGCGACTGCCCGGCGATTCTGGCGATCCTTGTCGAATCCGGACTCGGGATGGTGTTGCGCGGCAACTCAGCCGAGGTACTCAGCGCCATCGAGCACAGCCCCGTCGACGTCCGACGCGACCCCACCGCGTCGCTGATTTCCGCGGCGGCTCTGATGGCCGAGGGCAACACTGCCCCGGCGGTGTCGATACTGTCCGCACTCCGACGCGCGAACTACACGCCGCACGGAGATCGCGATGCCGAGATGCTGCGTCGGGCACTCGAGCTGCATGCGACTCTCGGGGCCGGAAATACCTCGGCAGCGCTGGACCGCCTCGAGCAACTCGACGTGGGAGCGTCCGGTTCACCCGAACTCGATGCGTACACGCTGATGGTGGTAGGTCTGGCCCACCTGCACCTGAGTCGATTCACCGCCGCACAGCAGTCCTTGTCGGACGCAGCGGCCAATGCCAGGGCCGGCAACCTCCACCTCACCGTCCTGGCCTGCCTGACGCTCGAGGCCGGATGCCAGTTTCTGGCCGGGCACCTCAGCGATGCGTTGGGCACCGCAGAACAGGGCCGGGAGTACGCACTGAAGTACCGCCTCCTCGATTCACCCGTCTACGCAATGAACCAGTCGATCGATCTGATCGTTGCGGCCGTGCGGCTGGATCCGACATCGACACCGAATCCGGAGGACGTCTGGGCAGCCTTCACCGGATCACCCGTTCCCGCAGTCGCAGAGTACGGACGCCGTGCGCACTGGGTTGTCGAGGCAGCGCGGGCGTCGAACGCGCGCGAGGCATCCCGCGCTGCAGGTGAGAACCACGGGCGTCATGACCGGGAGAGGCTCGAGTTCGATCTTCCGGTCGTTCCTGCCTTCGAGGGTCTGCTGGTTCCGATGATCGCCCACCGCTACCTGGCGTCCGGGCAGGTGCATCGCGCCACCGAACTGGTCGAACTCACGGCTCGGCGGCTCGGACGAGTCGGGGAGGTCTCGGTGCTCGCCGCGGAGGTGCATCGCTTCAACGGCCGACTCGACGCCGCCGATACCGAACTGAACGCGGTGATCACCGGCAGCCGCCGCTGCCTCAACCAGGTCACGCTCGTGCGCGCACTCCTCGCCTCGGCGTGCGTGGCAGCAGCGCGTGCGCATCCCACTCGGGCGTTCGACACGGTGGTGCGGGCTTTGGCGATTGCGGAACCGGAGAGCATCCTTCTGCCCTTCGCCGAAGCCGGCCTGCCCATTCGCGACATTCTCTCGCACAACCACGGGCGCTTCGGCGCCCTCGAGTCCTTTGCGGACCTCGCGCGCGCCGCGGTCCCGCAGGACGCGAACATGACCGCTCGCCGAACCTCGGGAGCATTGACTCGCCGGGAGCTCGAACTGCTCCGTGAACTGCCATCGTGGCGAACCGCAGAGCAGATCGCTGCCGACCATTTCGTATCGGTGAACACCGTCAAGACACACCTACGAGGGATCTATCGCAAGCTCGAGGTGCGCTCTCGTCGTGACGCCATTGCCACGGCACACGAACTTGGTCTGCTCTGAGCACAGCAGCCCCGCATTACTCATCTCCTGCGGGTGATGCCGACCGGGCGCGGTGGATGGACGCTGATAGTGACGCCGGTAGCCCGGCCCCAAGTAATCACGATCCTTGCGGACCCGACGAGGAGCACGACCATGGCTCAGCCCGCCGACACACATCCGGTGCGCTACGAGTTCGTCGTCGAAGGCGACATGACCGACCGCACCAAAGCCGCATTCCCCGATCTTGCCGTGGCAAGGACGCCATATCCCTGCACGCGATTGTTCGGGCCGCTCGAAGACGACACGGCGCTGCGCGGCATGCTGGCGCGATTCGACGCCCTGGGGCTGACCGTCGTCGAACTGCGCAGGTTGCCGGACTGACCGGTTCGGTCAACCCACGGGTGCGGAGGGTGTGTGCGGTAGTACACTCGGCGTTATGCAGCGCGCGCTCCTCCTCGATCGCCGCGACGGGGTCTGACACAGACTGGCTTCCCGTCGCGGGGTTCTTCGCGCCGGTCGATAACCATTTCAGGTAATAACCTCGGAGATCAAAGCCAATGTCACCAGCCGACGCATTCACATCCGGATCGCGCACCATCACCCCACCCTCGCGTCCCGCACCGAGCGATCAGCCCGTGTGGAACACGCAGAAGAATTCCTCGATGCCGACCTACCGCTACCGCCCGTTCGCGGAGGAGGTCGAGCCAGTCACGCTGGCCGACCGCACGTGGCCCGACAAAATCATCGACCGCACCCCGCAGTGGTGCGCGGTAGACCTACGGGACGGCAACCAGGCCCTGATCGACCCGATGAGTCCGGCCCGCAAACGCCGGATGTTCGACCTGCTCGTGCGCATGGGTTACAAGGAGATCGAGGTCGGCTTCCCGTCGGCCAGCCAGACCGATTTCGACTTCGTCCGCGAGATCATCGAGGACGGCGCCATTCCCCATGACGTCACCATCCAGGTGCTGACGCAGTGCCGACCGGAGCTCATCGAGCGCACCTTCCTCGCCTGCGAGGGCGCACGCAGCGTCATCGTGCACTTCTACAATTCGACGTCCATCCTGCAGCGCCGGGTGGTCTTCCGCGCCGAACGCGAGACCATCACCAAGATCGCCACCGACGGCGCACGCAAGTGCCTCGAGGTCGCCGCGAACTACCCGGATACGGAGTGGCGGTACGAGTACTCCCCCGAGTCGTACACCGGCACCGAGCTGGCGTACGCCAAGGAGGTGTGCGACGCGGTGGTCGACGTCATCGATCCCTCTCCGGCCAAGCCGATCATTCTGAATCTGCCGGCGACGGTCGAGATGGCAACCCCGAACGTGTACGCCGACTCCATCGAGTGGATGAGCCGCAATCTCGATCGCCGCGACAGCATCATCCTGTCGCTGCATCCGCACAACGACCGCGGAACTGGCGTGGCCGCAGCGGAACTGGGTTACCAGGCCGGCGCCGACCGCATCGAAGGGTGCCTGTTCGGTAACGGCGAGCGCACCGGCAACGTGTGCCTGGTGACGCTGGGACTCAACCTGTACACGCGCGGCGTCGATCCGCAGATCGACTTCTCCAACATCGACGAGGTACGGCGCACCGTCGAGTACTGCAACCAGCTGCTGGTGCCCGAACGCCACCCCTACGGCGGCGATCTGGTCTACACCGCGTTCTCCGGTAGCCACCAGGACGCGATCAACAAGGGTCTCGACGCAATGAAAGCGACTGCAGACGAACAAGATTCGGATGTCTCCGAGATCACGTGGCAGGTTCCGTATCTGCCGATCGATCCGAAGGACGTAGGCCGCACCTACGAGGCGGTCATCCGCGTCAACTCGCAGTCCGGCAAGGGCGGCGTCGCGTACATCATGAAGTCCGACCACGGCCTCGCGCTGCCGCGTCGGCTGCAGATCGAGTTTTCCCAGGCCGTGCAACGCATCACCGACGGTGAGGGTGGCGAGGTTTCGCCGAAGGAGATTTGGGACGTCTTCGCCCAGGAATACCTGAGCCCCATTCGTCCGCTCGAACGCATCAAACAGCGCGTCACGGCTGCGGAGACAGACGGCGGCACCGACGCCATCGTCGCGACGGTCAAGCTGGAGGGCGTCGAGCAGGACATTTCCGGTTCCGGCAACGGCCCGCTCGCAGCGTTCGTCGACGCACTCTCCACCGTCGGTTACGGCGTCAGCGTTCTGGACTACTCGGAGCACGCCATGTCGGCGGGCGACGACGCGCAGGCGGCCGCCTATGTCGAAGCATCGGTCACCGGGCCCGACGGCAGCGCAGTCACGGTGTGGGGGGCAGGTATCGCGACGTCGATCACCACCGCCTCGCTCCGGGCCGTGGTGTCGGCCGTCAACCGCGCCCTGAAGTAGCCCCGCCGAGATCGAGGTTGTGCACGGATAGTCGCCGGAAACACAGCACAACCTCGATCTCACCTGTTTCGGATGATGATCTTGACCCCGCCACGGTGCGACTATTGCGCTGGATCTTTCACCAGCGGAAATGGAGCTGTCATCGTGGACTCGTTCTGGGATTTTTTGTGGCTCATCATCGTGAGCTTCGCGTTCATCGCGTACCTCATGGTGCTCTTCTCGATCATCGGCGATCTGTTCCGGGACCACAAGAGCTCGGGCTGGGTCAAGGCCATCTGGGTGTTCTTCCTCATTGTTGCTCCGTTCCTGACCGCGTTGATCTACCTCATCGCCAAGGGTGACGGCATGTCCAAGCGTCAGGTCGCGGCCATGCAGGAAGCGAAGGACGAGCAGGACCAGTACATCAGGCAGGTCGCGGGACGCACGTCGGCCGAGGAGATCGCGCACGCCAAGACGCTGCTGGACAAGGGAACCATCACCGAAGAGGAATTCGGACAGCTCAAGGCAAAGGCGTTGCAGTAGCGGCCACCTCACCACGAAAGGCCTCTATCACCGCGGACACCGCCGGGAGTGCACGCGCACCGGGCCGGGTCGCCAGTTCGTAGATCCGACCGGCCCGCACTCCGGACAGCGGCAGCCGCACCAGCGAGGGGTGCACCACGGCGTAGCGCGGCAACAGCGCTACGCCGTGTCCGCGCGCAACGAGCTCCTCGGTGACACGAAAGTCGTTGATACGCTGCACCACCCGCGGTGCGACGCCGGTCGCAGCGGCGACCGACAGCAGGACGTCGTCGACGGGGAATCCGCCGCGAACGCTGATCCACCTTTCGTCGGCGAGCTGGCGTACATCGACCGAATCCTGGCCGGCCAGGCGATGACCCGCAGGGAGCACGAGATCGATCGGCTCCCGCATCAGCGCCGTCACCTCGATTCGGGGACCAGCGGTGGCGGGCGCACGCTCGTCTCGATGCGTCAGTACGACGTCGTAATCGGCGAGCAAGACCGGGACGGCAGAGGCGGGCACATCCTCGTCGCTGGCGTCGAGGAGGATCTCGCTGCCCAGCAGTCGCTCGAACACGCCCGGCAGCAACAGGGCCGCACCCGAGGGGAAGAGTGCCACGCGCACGCGTCCACGAGGTGAGGCGCTGTAGGAGGCCATCTCGGCAGCCGCGCGATCGAGCGCAGCGAGAACCTCGTCGGCACGCAGTACGAGCGCTCGACCGGCGTCGGTCAGTCGCAGCCGTCGACCGTCCGGTTCCAGCAACTTCACGCCGGCCTCTTTGGCTAGCAGCTTGAGTTGCTGCGACACTGCCGACGGCGTCAACGACAGTGCTGCGGCCGTCGCGCCCACGGTGCCGCGGTCGGCCAACTCGCGCAGGATGCGTAGACGCTCGAGGTTCATGTAGAGAATCTTAAGTGTCATTGCACTTTTATTCGATTGTCCTGATGCATGCTGGCATCCACCATGGATCACGTGAACACACGCGACCGCCTCCTCGGACTGACCGTCGCCGTGCTGTGGGGACTGAACTTCCTCGCCATCCGCGTCGGACTCGACCACTTCCCACCGTTCTTCTTCGCTGGACTGCGCTTCCTGGTCATCGCCGTCCCCGTACTCCTTTTCGTGCGACGCCCCGATGTCCCGATCAAGTGGCTGCTGCTGTACGGCTTCGGGTTCGGATTCGCCCAGTTCGCATTCCTCTTCGCCGCGATGAACGCCGGCATGCCCACCGGTCTCGCCTCCCTCGTGCTGCAATCCTCGGCACCGTTCACCATCGTTCTCGGCGCGCTTCTACTGCGGGAACACGTGAGCCGACGCCAGATCCTCGGTATCACCATCGCCATCGCCGGTATGTGTCTCATCGGATACGACCGCTCGCAGGCAGCCTCACTCGTTCCCGTTGTCCTGACGCTGCTCGCGGGACTGGGCTGGGCTTTCGGCAACCTGGGCAACCGCCTGGCGAAGTCGACCGAACCGATGCGACTGATGTTGTGGATGTGCGTCGTCCCGCCGATCCCGATGCTCGCCCTGTCCGCAGCCACCGAGGGACCGACAACCGGGTGGCGCGCGCTCGCAGAGTCGTTCAGCGCAACCGGGTGGCCCGCGCTTGCCGGACTGGCCTACATCGTGCTCGTGGGCACCATCGCTGGATCAGGCCTGTGGACCGTGCTCATCAGCCGCAACCCCGCTGGAGTCGTCGCACCGTTCTCACTGCTGGTCCCCGTCGTCGGAATCGGGGCGGCGTGGATATTCCTGGCCGAGATACCCACCGTGCTGTCACTGATCGGGGCAGCCGTCGTCATCGTCGGGAGCGTGGGAGGAATGGCAAGCAGGCGCGCCGCCGCAGCCCCCGCGCCGTTGGCCGAGCCACTGCGGGTGTGATGTCGCCGACTGCGATCTGGGCATTCCGTCAGTTTCCAGAAAGCTGGACCAGATCCTCGGGCGACCAATACGCCCGCATCGATGTGATTCTGCCGTCGTCGTCGAATTCCATCACGTCGATGGGTGCCACTTCGAACGTGTTCTCCCCGAATTTGGACACCAGCCTGAAGTGGAAAGCCGCAGAGTTGGAAGCGATCTTGCACGCGAGGAGTTCCGCCGACTGCTCCAAGGGCTCCAGCACCGCGTAGAACTCCCTGATCGCCTGCTCGGTCGTCCTGACCTCGGTACCGACCGGATCTTCCACGGTCGCTCCCTCGGCGTACAGGGCAAGAATGTCATCGACGGTCCCATGCGCGACGGCCTGGACATAGGCGTCGACGGTCTTACGGACGACATCGGCAGCTGGGACCATGCGAGTTCCTTTCTAGAACCTGTTTCAGTCAACATAGCGGGTGGCGCCACATTACGAGGAGAGTCGAGCCGGATGTTTGTGCCAGACTCGGCGCATGGTTCGAACGGGTGAGCGCAGAGCGGCAATCGGTGCGCGCGGCCGATTGGCGCTGCGGGCGGCGGAAGCAGCGAGATGGGCGTCACGCAAGGCAGGGCGCGGTAAAGGATCGATGATCGGTGGCCTCGTCGCCCTCAAAATCGACCCGGACATCCTCACCGGGCTCGGATCGGGGCGTCGTACCGTCGTCATCACCGGAACCAACGGCAAGTCGACGACGACGAGGATGGCCGCTGCCGCACTCGCCACGCTCGGCGAGGTCGCCACGCAGGCCGACGGAGCGAACATGGATGCCGGCATCGTCGCGGCTCTGCACGCCAACTTCGACGCACCGCTCGCCGCGCTCGAAGTCGACGAACTCCACGTACCGCACGTGTGCGACGCCGTCTCACCCGCGGCCGTCGTCCTACTCAACCTCAGCCGCGATCAGCTCGACCGTGTCGGCGAGATCAACATGATCGAACGGAAACTCCGCGCCGGGCTGGCGCGGCACCCCGAGACCGTCGTCATCGCCAACTGCGATGACGTCCTCGTCACCTCGGCCGCCTACGACGCCCCCAATGTCGTCTGGGTGGCGGCCGGTGGCGGCTGGGCCGGCGACTCGGTCAGCTGCCCGCGCACCGGCGAACCCATCGTCTGGGACGGCGCGCACTGGTACAGCACCGGATCGGATTTCCAGCGGCCGGAACCGGACTGGTGGCTCGACGACGACTATCTCTACGGCCCCGACGGGCTGAAGATCCCGATGACATTGGCGCTGCCGGGCCGGGCGAACCGCGGCAACGCAGCCCAGGCCGTCGCCGCCGCAGTGACGCTCGGCACCGCGCCCTCCGATGCCGTCGCGGCCGCAGCAGGCGTCGAGGAAGTCGCGGGCCGATACTCCACAGTTCAATACGGATCGCACTCGGTGCGGTTGCTCCTGGCGAAAAATCCCGCCGGGTGGCAGGAGGCCCTGTCGATGATCGACCCCACCGTGGACGGTCTCGTGATCGCCGTCAACGGGCAGGTCCCCGACGGGGAGGATCTGTCGTGGTTGTGGGACGTGCGCTTCGAGCACTTCGAGAACGTGGCCGTCGTCGCCTCCGGTGAGCGTGCCACCGATCTCGGCGTGCGGTTGCTCTACGCCGGTTCGCCGCACACCACCGTCGCGGACCCACTCGCTGCCATCGCATCCTGTCCGCCGGGACGCGTCGAGGTCTTGGCCAACTACACCGCGTTCCGCGACCTCGGGCGCGCACTCGCACGCGAGGTGAGCGATGTCTGAGTCCACTGTCCGCATCGGTCTCGTGCTACCCGACGTCATGGGTACCTACGGGGACAACGGCAACGCCCTGATCCTGCGCCAGCGGTTGCGCATGCGCGATATCGACGCCGAAGTCGTGCACATCACGCTCAATGATCCCGTTCCGGAATCGTGCGAAGTCTACACCCTGGGCGGAGCCGAGGATTCAGCGCAACGCCTGGCCACCCGCCACCTGACGAAGTATCCCGGGCTGCAGAAAGCGGCGGAGCGGGGCGTTCCGGTTCTCGCGATCTGCGCGGCGATCCAGGTACTCGGGCACTGGTACGAGACCTCCGCGGGTGAACGCGTGGACGGCATTTCGATGTTCGATGTCACCACCGCACCGCAGGAGAAGCGATCCATCGGGGAGGTCGTGAGCGAACCTTTCCTCGACGGTCTGAGCGCAAAGCTCACCGGGTTCGAGAACCACCGCGGTGGAACCACTCTCGGCCTCGACGCAGCTCCGCTGGCGAAGGTCACCTCCGGTGTGGGCAACGGCGTCGGCGACGGACGCGAGGGCGTCGTGCAGGGGTCGGTGATCGGCACGTACATGCACGGCCCCGTGCTCGCGCGGAATCCGGAACTGGCGGACTACCTGCTGGAGAAGGCCCTGGGCACCCGGTTGGCGCCCCTTGATCTGCCGGAGGTAACCCAGCTCCGGAGGGAGCGGCTCCGCCACATGTGAGTGGAAATACATAGCCCGCTATGTACTTTCACTCACATGCGCGCAGCGCCTGCAGGGAAAAGACACATCACTCCATCCCTCCCGCACGAGCACTGCCCGGACCTCCCCGTAGACCGCGCAGGGATCCTTCGTCACGTCGTCCCAGCCGTAGGACAGGCGCGGGAGATTGCGCAACTCGGCTGAGTTGTCCCGTCTTCGGTCTCGGAATCTTCGCTGCTTCGCGCTGTGGAAGGCCTGGCCGTCGAGCCTGACGATGAGCCCGAACTGCTCGTAGAGCACATCCTCGAACAGGACGCGGCCGTCGACGTGATGGGGCGCCTGACGCGTCGCCGTCGGAAGTCCGTGCGCCTGTTCGACGTCGAGGACATACCTGTGTTCGAGGACGGAATGCACCCCTTCGCCGAGCAGGACGACGGTGTCGAACAGCGCTCGCCGGTAGCGCCGAGGCCGACGAAGCTCGAGTTTGCGGCGCATGAGGTCCACCGACACAGCACCCGAGGCCATCGCCGACACCATGCAGATCATCGCCTCTCTGGCTGCCGGTTGGGCCACCGCGAGGTCCAGGACGGTATCGGGTTTGCCAGTTCGTAGCGGGTTCGTGCCGGCTCCGATGTGTGCCATGGCTCGCGACCTGTGCACCTCGACGCCCGGATGGATGACCTCGTGCGCAGTGGCTGTGAATCTTCGATCTGCGTGGCGCAACGTCGGCGGCTGACTGATCGCGGAACAGCCGTACGGGACCGTCACGTGTACCGGCCCCTCCGTCGGTCGTGAGATCCCCCATGCCTCGGCTGCGGTGTCATGGCTCAACAGTGCTCTCGGCCCCGCGTAGAGGAGAGCCGCCGACAACTGCATCTCGCGCGTCAGCGGGCCGTTCGTGACGGCGAAGACTCCCCGGAAGACTCGCAGCCATTGGCCGGTCTCGACCGCGTGTCTGATCGACTCACGGTTCTCGCCCAGACCGTAGAGCTGCCGGGTCGTCAGGATGCCGCATTGCTCGTCGAGATGTTCCTGCAAGCGGCCGCTCGGTCTGGTGTCCATGAAGGCACAGCATGCCCGACGGGCGGGCCGCCCGAGGGTGCAAATCGCCGGTTATCCACAGCCTGTGGATAACCGGATGTGAGTGGAAATACTTGTCCTGCTATGTATTTCCACTCACATGCCGCGGAGCGGCCTACGACCCGTCAATGCCCGGCCCAGGGTGAGCTCGTCGGCGAACTCGAGGTCGCCGCCCATCGGCAGACCGGAGGCGAGTCGGGTGATGGACAGCCCGGGGAAATCGCGCATCGTCCGGACGAGATAGGTGGCGGTCGCTTCACCCTCGGTGTTGGGATCGGTGGCGATGATGACCTCCGCGACATCTACCCCGTCGTCCTGGTTTCCGAGTCGGATCAGCAGTTCTCGGATGCGGAGTTGATCAGGCCCCACTCCGTTCAGCGGATCGAGCGCGCCGCCGAGCACGTGGTAGCGGCCCTTGAACTCGCGCGTGCGTTCCACTGCCTGAACGTCCTTGGGTTCTTCCACGACGCAGATGATGCTGCGGTCGCGGCGCGGATCGGCGCAGATCCGGCACAGCTCCTTGTCCGATACCGTGCCGCACATGGTGCAGAACTGGACGCCGTCCCGCACTCGCTGCAGCGCCTTGATCAGCCGCTCGACCTCCGGCGGTTCTACGCCCAGGAGGTGAAAGGCGATGCGCTGAGCGCTTTTCGGGCCTACACCCGGCATCTTGCCGAGTTCGTCTATCAGATCCTGAACAGGACCTTCGTACACGCGGTGCGCCCTAGAAGCCGGGAAGGCCGAGCGAACCCCCGCCGAGCCCACCCGCCAGCGGACCCAGCTTCTCGGCAGCCAACGCTGATGCCGACTTCGATGCGTCGGCCACTGCTCCGATGATCAGGTCCTGCAGGGTCTCGACATCGTCGGGGTCGACCACCTTGGGGTCGATGGAAAGTCCGACGAGCTCGCCGGTTCCCCGCACCGTCGCAGAGACCAGTCCGCCGCCTGCTTGCCCGGTCACCTCGGTGCCGGCGATCTCGGCCTGTGCCGCCATCAACTGCTGCTGCATCTGCTGCGCCTGCGCCATGATGGACGCCATGTCGGGCTGCTGGTCACCGGGTTGCACTGGTGGTCCTCTCGGTCGGTAGTTCGCTCGCTACGCCGCCCACCGTTTTCGGGGCGCCCGCACGCGTGAGCACCAGCCTAACTGCGCCGCTGGCCGGCGTTGTCCGCCCAGTATCCGAAGACCCTCGTGTCGGACTCGGGGAGCCCTGCGGCGAGGCACGTTGCCCGGATCTCGTCCATCCTGCGGGTCTCTCCGGCAGCCCAGACGGTGGCGCTCGAGTCCAGTTCCACTCGGCGCGCCGCGGTGACGAGCGGGTCGAAACCCATGTCGACATGGAAGCTGACGACCCCGACTCCGGCCACGACGGGCAGATCGGCGATATGGCGGGGGTCCCGGGTGTCCAGCCACATCGTGCCCGGCACCCCTGCCGGCCACTGGGCGAGGATCGCGCGAACTGCGGAGATCGACGACTCGTCGGCGAAGATCAGCACTCGACGTCCGTCGGCGAAGTTCGGCATGTATCCCACATCGGGCTGGGCAAGACGCGTCCGGGATCCGATCTCGACCGAATCGAGCCACTTGTTCATGATCGTGCTCTCGGGGCCGGGAGTGAGATCGAGTTCGAGGATTCCACGTTCGGCGTCGTAGCGACGAACGGTGTAGTCGACACGAGAACAACCCGGAAAATGCAGCCAAGTCGCGATGGCCTCTTCGCCCCAGCTCGGTTCCAGCGTCACCGAGGTGAGCATGGACGTCATCCGTACCAGTCCTGGTCGCGGTCGGTGCATCGCAAGTGTCTGCAGTGTCGGCACGGCTGATTCGGCAGACCGATCGGGCAGCTCCATACTGGCCCCCCTCGGTTCGCGGACCGCTCGCTCGCGCACCATTGAAGCTTGCCATGAACTGCTCGCGCCCGCGGGGTTCACTCGACAAGGCCGCGATGAGGCCTGCCGTCGTATGCTGCGTGTATGCACGACCCGAAGCCGCTCCGAGCGTCGCGTCGTCGGGTGACTCCGGAGAGCCTCATCGAGGCGGGGATCGAACTCACCCTGCCGAAGGTCACCGTCAAGGCCATGGCCGAGAAGATCGGCGTGAGCATCGTCGCGATCTACAACCACATCGAGGGCGTCGAGACGCTCCGCACGCTCATCGCCGAGGAAATTCTGGCGCGCTGGCAATTTCCCATGCCTACCGAGGCCGACACGCTCGAAGAGGCGCTGATGCACATGAGCGTGGAGCTGCGGGCTCTCGTGCACCGCAATCCTGGTATCGCCCGCTACCTGCTAGACCTCGATGCCGACTCACCCAACGCGCTGGCTCGAATAGATGCCGTCGAGCAGCGGTACGCCACCCTGTTCGAGTTGAATCCGATGCAGGCGCGTTGGGCGGTGAGCACGGTGTCCGAACACGCGATCGCCTTGGCCGAGATGATTCACACACCGAACCGGCGATCCGAGGACAGCGAAGCCATGTTGGCGCGCACCGACCTGACGCTCATTCCGTTGACCGTCGACGGAAAGGTACGGGACTCGGACACGGAGTTCGAGTGGTCGATGCGTGCCGTCATCATGGGTACCGCGGTCGTCATCGGCCACCCGCGGTTCGCAACCTATTAGTGGACGTGCTTTTCCAGGTTGGTCAGCGTCTGCGCTTGGATCGCGTTCAGTCCGCGCGGCGCGAAGATCTTTTCGAAGAAGCCCCCGATACCGCCCGCACCATCCCATTCGGTCAGCACGGTCACCTCGCTTCCTGAACCCGACGGGGCGACGGTCCAGGTGGTGACCAGGGACGAGTTCGCGTCCCGTTCGACTACCTGCATACCCTCGACCGTCACGGACATCTTCATGTTTCGCGAACGCTTGGAGGTGGCCTGCAGAATCCACTGGACGACAGTTCCGGATCCCTGCCCGCCTTCCACGACGGCGTAATCACGGTATTGCTCGGGCAGGATGCGGGGACGAACGGTCTCGTAGTCTGCGAGCGCCGCCAGAACTCGGTCCGGTGCCTGAGCAATGGTCTTCGACGTGCTGGCCGTAACTTTTCCCACTGACATGTCTCCCTAGATCGTGTGCTGCTGTTGGTTCTGCGTCCATCCTGCCCTTCTCGTGGCAGAGCGGAAACCGAGCAGGCGAGTGGGTGTGACATGCTTCACCAAATATTTTTAGCAGTGCAAATGACTTGCATGTTTCATGCATCTGCGCATCAAATGTCCGTTTCTACACGGAGTCTCGAACAACATTTGGGTGAAGTTTCGCTCGCCGTCGCACATTCTCGGTAGCCCGCACCGGGCAGCGGCGATAGCGTCTCCCTGTGGCTCCTGCATTGGCACTACCGAGACGACGATCCGCTCCTCGCGAATGCGGCTTCGCCGCGCATCGCACCGGCGTCGAACGGCTGCTCGACAGTTACCGAGCGATCCCGGCGGACGCAACCGTCCGGCTCGCGAAGAAGACATCCAACCTCTTTCGCGCCCGCGCCGAACCGACCGCACCTGGGCTCGACGTATCGGGGCTGACGACGGTCATCGCGGTCGATGCCCAGAACAGGACCGCCGACGTCGCCGGCATGTGCACCTACGAGGACCTCGTCGCTGCCACCCTCCCCTACGGTCTGGCTCCGCTCGTCGTACCCCAGCTCAAGACCATCACACTCGGCGGCGCCGTCACCGGCCTCGGCATCGAGAGCACGTCCTTTCGTAACGGACTTCCACACGAATCGGTCCTCGAGATGGACGTGCTCACCGGTAGTGGAGAGATCGTCACCGCGACACCCGACGGCGACCACTCCGCATTGTTCTGGGGCTTTCCCAACTCGTACGGCACGCTCGGATACGCGACGCGGCTGAAGATCCGACTCGAACCTGTGCTGCCGTATGTCGCACTGCGACACCTCCGGTTTCACGATCTCGACAGCATGCAGCAGGCGATGGACGAGATCGCCTCGGACCGGTCCTACGACGGCGTCGACGTCCATTACCTCGACGGCGTGGTCTTCTCGGAAAGCGAGAGCTACCTGACGCTCGGCATCCAGACCGCCGCGACGGGTCCCGTGTCCGATTATCGCTCCGGATCCGAGATCTACTACCGCTCGATTCAGCACGACGGCAATGCACCCAAGACGGACCGTCTGACAATCCACGATTACCTGTGGCGGTGGGACACGGACTGGTTCTGGTGCTCGCGCGCATTCGGCACCCAGAACCCCAGAATTCGACGCTTCTGGCCCACCAAGTATCGCCGGTCGAGCTTCTACTGGAAACTCGTTGCGCTCGACCGGAAGTACGACATCGCCGACCGCCTCGAGGCCCGCAAGGGCAACCCGCCACGTGAGCGCGTCGTCCAGGACGTCGAGGTGCCCATCGAGAACACCGCATCGTTCCTGCGGTGGTTCCTCGACGAAGTTCCGATCGAACCGCTGTGGCTGTGCCCGCTGAGGCTTCGCGAACCGGCGCCGCCGGGCGCCGACGCCGCACGCCCGTGGCCCCTCTACCCCCTCGAACCGAAACGAACCTACGTCAATATCGGGTTCTGGTCCTCGGTCCCCGTCGTTGCCGGTGAGCCCGAAGGCGCCACCAACCGGGCCATCGAACACAAGGTCACCCATTTCGACGGACACAAGTCGCTCTACTCGGATGCGTATTACACCCAGGCGGAATTCTCCGAACTGTACGGCGGCGAAAGAAGCGCGGAGCTGAAGAAAAGGTACGACCCTCATTCACGGTTATCGACCATGTATGCAAAGGCGGTGCTAAGAAAATGACGACGTTCAAAGAACCCACTACACGAGATGTGACCCGCGCCCACAAGCTCACCATCTCGGAGATTCTCGAAACCCTTTCCGAGGGCAACATCCCCCTGCGCTTCACCGCGTACGACGGTAGTGCCGCCGGGCCCGAGGACGCCGCTATCGGCCTCAACCTCAATTCCCCACGCGGGACGACCTACCTCGTTACCGCACCCGGCGATCTCGGCATGGCGCGGGCCTACGTCTCCGGCGACCTCGAACCCGTCGGAGTTCACCCCGGCGACCCGTACGACATGCTGCGGCTGATCAGCGACGAACTGCACTTTCGACGCCCCGGTGCACTGACGTTGGCATCGATCACTCGGTCGCTCGGGTGGGATCTGCTTCGGCCCATCGCACCACCGCCGCAGGAGGTGGTACCGCGGTGGCGTCGGATCGCGGAAGGCCTGCGCCACTCGAAGACTCGTGACGCCGATTCGATCTCGCATCACTACGATGTCTCCAACACCTTCTACGAGTACGTGCTCGGGCCGTCGATGACGTACACCTGCGCGACGTACACCTCCCCCGAGGACACTCTCGAGGCCGCGCAGGAGAACAAGTATCGACTCGTCTTCGAGAAGCTGGGCCTGAAGGAGGGCGATCGACTTCTCGATATCGGTTGTGGCTGGGGCGGAATGGTTCGCTACGCCGCACGTCGCGGGGTTCGGGCGATCGGTGCCACGCTGTCGAAGGAGCAGGCGGCGTGGGCGCAGCAGGCCATCGCGGACGAAGGGCTGTCAGATCTGGCCGAGGTTCGTTTCTCGGACTATCGCGACGTCACCGAGACCGAGTTCGACGCGGTCTCCTCCATCGGACTCACCGAACACATCGGCGTGCACAACTACCCGGCGTATTTCGGGTCGATCAAGTCCAAGCTTCGGGTCGGTGGCCGGGTGCTCAACCATTGCATCACCCGTCCGGACAACCGTGCCCATGCGCGCGCCGGATCGTTCATCGACCGATATGTCTTCCCCGATGGTGAGCTCACGGGCTCGGGTCGCATCATCACCGAGATGCAGGACGTGGGGCTGGAAGTTCGGCACGAGGAGAATCTCCGCGAGCACTACGCGCTCACCCTGAAAGCGTGGTGCGAGAACCTGGTGGAGAACTGGGACGCCTGCGTCGCCGAAGCCGGTGTGGGCACCGCACGTGTGTGGGGTCTGTACATGGCCGGATCGCGGCTCGGATTCGAACGCAACGTCGTTCAGCTGCACCAGGTGCTGGGCGTCAAGCTCGGCAGCAAGGGCGAGGCAGATTTGCCACTGCGCCCCTGGTGGGAGGGGTGAGGCGGCTCCGCCGCATGTGAGTGAAAATACATAGCTGGCTATGTATTTTCACTCACATGTGCGAAGCACCTAAGGGCTGTAGTGCTTCGGATCGTCGCGGGAGGCCAGCGGCGGGAGATTGCGCGCGGGCGTCTGCGGCAGCGGTGAGTCGGCGGCCACTCGGCCGAGCGCTCGATCCCAACCTGCCCGGCCGCGTGGATGCATGCGGTAGCGCGGCGGCACCAGCTTGAAAAGCGCATCGACCACTTTGCCGGTGATACGGAACAACCGCTCGTCGCGCGCGGTCCAGGTGTAGCCCAACAGATCGCGCACCGGTTGCTCGTACAACCCGACGGTGAGCCAGACGAACCCTCGGGCGATCGGCCTGCGAAAAACGGACCACACGCGCTCGGGCATCCACAACGCATAGGGCGGCGGGCCCAGGTTCGACAGATCCAGCACGTCGCGGGTGGCCTTGTTGTCCTCGAGCACCTCGGTGCACATGTGCCTCCAGTACTCCTGGAAATCCTCCCACGTCTGTGGCACCGGTTTCATGCTCATGCCGTAGAGCCGGTACCACTGGATGTGCTCGGTGAACAGTTGCCGTTTCTGCGCCTCGGTGAGGCCTCCCATGAAGTGGTCGGCGGTAAGGATCGTGCCCATGAAGAACGTGGCATGGGCCCAGTAGAAGGTGTCGGGATCGAGCGCATGGTAGCGCCGCCCCTTCGCGTCGACGCCCTTGATGTTGTCGTGGTAGCCACGCACCTGCAGGGCTGTCTGCTCCGCTCGATCGCCGTCGAACACCACTCCCCCGATGGGATACAGCGATCGGTACAGCCGTTGCCAACGCTCGTCGAAGAAGATCGAGTGCTGCTCGACGCCGGCTCCGAGGCCGGGGTGCATGTTCTGCATCGACCCAGCCCAGATGCCCTGCAGCATCCCCCTCCAGTCTCCGAAGTACTTCCATGTCAGCGATTCCGGCCCCAGAGGCACCGGTCGCTCGCCACCCGACTGACTACGCATGTTGTCAGACTATGATCTGACAACACCTGTAGTCAATGGCTTGGGAGAACGGTGAATCTCGACGAACGACGACAACGACGACACGAAGCACTGCTCACCGCGGGTGTTGCCTTGCTCGGAGCCAGCGATGGACCGTCGGTCTCCGTCCGCGCGGCATGCCGCAGCGCCGGGCTCACCGAGCGATACTTCTACGAGAGCTTCGCCGACCGCGACGCCTACGTTCGCGCCGTCTACGCCCACGTCGGCGAACAGGCGCGCACCGCCATCGCCGCTGCCGCTGCAAGCGAACCGGCCGATATCCCCGAGGCCGCTGTTCGCGCATTCGTCGAACTGGTCCTCGATCACCCCAGCGTCGGACGTGTCCTGTTGTTGGCACCGCTGACCGAGCCCGCCATCGGCGGCAGTGGCCTCGCGTTGGTTCCCAGCTTCGTCGAACTGGTGCGACCACACCTGAGTGCCGGTGACGACGACGAGCGACACCTCGTCGCGGTCGGTGTCGTCGGCGCCCTGACGGCTTTGTTCGTCGGCTATCTCGACGGCACCATCACCACCGCGCGCGAGAAATTTCTCGCGCATTGCGTGCGACTCGTCGCCGACGCCGGTGCACGTCCGTCGACCTCCGTGCCATGATCGACACACCCGACACTCAAGGAGCACACACATGTCCGATCTCGACGCGGCTTTCCAACAGGCACAGGTGGACGTCAAGACCCTGACGTCCAAGCCCAGCAACGACGATCTGCTGCGCCTGTACTCGTTGTTCAAGCAGGGCACGAAAGGCGATGTCGACGGCAAACGGCCGGGTAGATTGGACATGGTAAACCGCGCCAAGTACGACGCCTGGGCGAAACTCGAAGGCACGAGCCAAGATTCCGCCAAGCAGTCGTACATCGACCTGGTTACTGGCCTTCTCGGCAAGTAAGCAGGGCCACTGCGCGCGGACCCGGACTCGAAAAGGATCGGTATGCGCATTCACGACGAGGCCGACTCTGCGCTAGGCGGGTCCGGCGACGAGACCCGGTTGCGTGTGGAGAAACCCAAGACGCACGCTGCGGGACCCGTCGCCGTTGCCGTCTCACTCAAGCGAGCACTGGGCCACATGGGCCCGGTGCGCACCGCGAGGACACTCCTCGATCTCAATCAGGCCGAGGGTTTCGACTGCATGAGCTGCGCGTGGCCCGACCCGGACCCGGGCCACCGCCACGCCGCCGAGTTCTGCGAGAACGGCGCCAAGGCAGTCGCCGAGGAAGCAACCACCACGCGGGCCACGCCGGAGTTCTTCGCGCGACACAGCATCGACGATCTCGACGCGCGGTCCGAACACTGGCTCGGCCAGCAGGGACGCATCACGCATCCGATGGTCAAACGCCCCGGCGGCCGCTTCTACGAACCCATCGCATGGGAGGATGCGTTCTCCCTGATCGGTGATCAGCTTCGGGCCCTCGACAGTCCGGACGAGGCAATTTTCTACACCTCCGGGCGGGCGTCGAACGAGTCCGCGTTCGTCTACCAGCTTTTCGCTCGTGCGTTCGGGACCAACAATCTGCCGGATTGTTCCAACATGTGTCACGAGTCGACCTCGGTTGCACTGCAGGAAACCATCGGAATCGGCAAGGCCAGCGTCACCCTGGACGATGTCTACGACGCCCAGCTCATCGTCATAGCCGGCCAGAATCCGGGCACCAATCATCCCCGCATGCTGTCCGCTCTCGAGAAGGCGAAGCAGAACGGCGCGAGAATTCTGACGATCAATCCGCTGCGCGAGGCCGGACTGGTCAATTTCAAGAATCCTCAGACTCCGCGTGGGATGGTCGGTCCCGGAACCGATCTATCCGATTTTCACCTACCGATCAGGGGCAACGGTGACCTCGCTCTGTTCCAGGCCATCGGGTCACTGCTGGTCGAGTGGGACGCCATCGATCACGAGTTCGTCGAGCAGTACACGACGGGCTTCGAGAGATGGCGGTCCAATGTCACCGCCGTCGACTGGGACGTCGTCACCACATCGACAGGGCTGACCCGGCAACAGATCACCGAAGCCGCGCAGATGCTGCGCGAGTCCACGGCCACAGTCTTCTGCTGGGCGATGGGACTGACACAGCACCGCAACGCCGTCGCCACCATCAAGGAAGTCACCAATCTCGCGTTCGCGCAGGGCAACATCGGCAAGCGCGGCGCGGGGCTGCTCCCGGTTCGGGGGCACTCGAATGTGCAGGGCGACCGCACGATGGGTATTTGGGAGCGCGTACCGAAACATTTCCTCGACGCCCTGGAGAAAGAGTTCGGATTCGACCCACCTCGCGAGCACGGTCTCGACACCGTGGATTCGATTCGGGCGATGCGCGACGGCAAGGCGCGGTTCTTTCTCGGCCTGGGCGGCAATTTCGTGCAGGCGACACCGGACTCGAATGTCACGTTCGACGCGATGCGTGGCCTGCGGATGACGGTGCACATTTCCACGAAGATCAATCGCTCGCACCTGGTCACCGGGGATACCGCGCTCATTCTGCCGACGCTCGGACGCACCGAGAAGGATGTGCAGAAGTCCGGCGAGCAGTGGATCTCCGTGGAGGATTCGACATGCTCGGTGCATTCTTCACGCGGGCCATTGAAGCCTGCGAGCGAGAATCTGAAGTCCGAGGTCGCTATTGTCACCGGCATCGCCGAGGCAACACTGGGTGGCCGCCACGGCATTGCTTGGAAAGCCATGCGGGAGGACTACCGGAGCATTCGCGCACATATCTCGCGAGTGGTGCAGGGCTGCGATGGCTACGAGGTCAACGTGCGACGCCCCGGCGGGTTCGTGCTTCCGCATCCGCCCCGCGACTCACGCACGTTCGACACCGCCTCCGGCAAGGCTGAATTCACGACCTCGCCGATCGAGGTGCTTCATGTGCCAGAGGGGCATCTGCTGCTCCAGACGTTGCGAAGCCACGATCAGTTCAACACGACCATCTATGGTCTGAGCGATCGCTACCGCGGGATCGAGGGCGGTAGGCGCGTGGTGTTCGTCCACCGCGAGGACATTGCTGCGCTGGGTTTGCGTGACGGCGAGATGGTCGATCTGGTCACCAGGTGGGAGGGCGACAAGCTCGAACGACGCGCGTCGAGGTTCCGGATTGTCGAGTACGACACTCCACGCGGGTGCGTCGCCGCGTACTACCCGGAGACCAACCCACTGGTCCCGCTCGACTCGACTGCGGTCGGTAGCAACTGCCCTACGTCGAAGTCCGTGGTGATCGAGATGGTTCCCTCTCGTTCCGCCGACTCGGACTGATCAGGTCCAGACGCCGGCCTGTTCGAGGTGGGCGATCAAGCGCTCGGCTCCGTCGGTGAACTGGCTACGCATCAGCTCACCGACTGCGCCGTGGTCACCGCGCGTGAATGCCGAGAGCAGGGCGTCATGATTGCGGACGGACTCGCGGCCCCACGCCGGATCCGCGGCGTACAGCCTCGCCGGGGTGTATCGGATCGCGCCGAAGAGGAACCACGCGAGTTTCGGTCCACCGGCGAGTCTGTTGATGAAGCGATGGAACTCGAACTCGCAGGATTCGACGGCGTCCGCGTCTGCTCTTGCGACGGCCTCCCGGACGCGGTCGTTGAGACCCGACAGCTGCTCGATCTGGGCCGCGGTGATGACCCGCGCCGCGCGACGTGCCAGCGTGCTGGCGATGGTGCCCTGGAGCCAAAAGATGTCCTCGACATCCTCGCGGCGTAGCTCGCCCACGCGATAGCCGCGCCGAGGGATCTGCTCGACCAGCCCTTCACCACGCAGGGTGACCAGCGCCTCCCGCACGGGGGTTGCGCTGACGCCGAGTTCGGCTGCGGTGTCCTCGATTCGGACGAACGAGCCGGGGCGCAGCGCGCCGGACATGATCTGGCTGCGGAGGTGCCCCGCGACTTCCTCGGACAGTTGGGGCCTGCGAAGCAGCACGGTCGCCGTCACGGTCCGTCGGTCGTGCCGACGACGGGTGTAACCCAGCGAGCGAGAGCCGCCTGCTCCGGGGTGAAGTCGATACTCGTCACGAAGGATGCTCCTGTAGTCGAGGCGATCGCACCGGCCCTACGGCCCGTTGTCCGAGTCGGGATGTGAACGACTTGTCGAGCGGGCGCGCACCGCATAGTGTGAGCTGAACAACAGTAAATCACATCAAATATATGTGATGTGATTTGCGTGAGTGACCGAATTACCTCCAGCTGAAGGGCTGCCCATGACGGACCAGGTCGTACAGACGAAAGCTCGTACCTTCGACAGTCTCGACCCACGGACCGGCATGGCTCTCGCCAGCTATCCCGTCGCCGACGCCGACGAGGTCCGCGCCGCTGTCGAGCGCGCCCGTTCCGCGGCGCGATGGTGGGACAGCCAGGGCTTCACCGGACGCAAGCGGTGGCTTCTCGAATACAAGGCCGCAATCGCGAAGGACGCCCAGAGCCTCGCCGCAGTCATCGCTGCCGAGACAGGCAAACCCGACGAGGACTCGCTACTCGAGGTCATGTTGGGCGTCGAACACATCGATTGGGCCGCCCGCAACGCGAAAAAGATCCTCGAGCAGCGCAAGGTCTCCGCTGGCCTGATCAGCTTCAATCAGAGTGCCTACGTCGGCTACCGCCCGTTCGGGGTCGTCGGAGTGATCGGGCCGTGGAACTACCCGCTCTACACCCCGATGGGCTCGATCGCATACTCACTTGCCGCCGGAAACACCGTCGTGTTCAAGCCCAGCGAACTGACACCAGGTGTCGGTGTTTGGCTCGCGGACAAGTGGAACTCACTCGCTGCGGCGCATCCGGTGTTCCAGACCATCACCGGCGACGGATCGACCGGAGCCGCGCTGTGCAAGTCGGGCGTCGACAAGATCGCGTTCACCGGCTCGACTGCAACCGCCAAGAAGGTCATGGCCACCTGCGCGCAGCGCCTCACACCGCTGGTCGCCGAGTGCGGCGGCAAGGACGCCATGTTGGTCGACAAGGATGCCGACCTCGACGCGGCAGTCGAGTTCGCGACGTTCGGTGCGATGGGCAATGCCGGTCAGACGTGCGCGGGTGTGGAACGGATCTACGTTGCCGAGCCCGTCTACCAAGATTTCGTCGAAAAGCTCACCGCCGCGGTGTCGGCACTGAAGCCGGGCGGCGCCAAGACCTCCTCCTACGGACCGATGACGCTCGGAAAGCAGAGCGACATCGTGCGCGCGCAGATCGAGGACGCGTTGGCCAAGGGCGGACGGGCAGTGCTGGGCGGGCTGGATTCGCTGCACGGCCCGTACATCGACCCCGTCATCCTCACGGACGTGCCAGAGGATTCGACGGCGATCACCGAGGAAACATTCGGGCCGACCGTCGTGGTGAACAAGGTGCGCGATCTCGACGAGGGCATCGAGCGCGCGAACGCTTCGGTGTACGGCCTCGGTGCCTCGGTGTTCACCAAGGATCCAGGTGCGGGACGTCGCGCTGCAGAAAAGCTGGACTGCGGTGTGGTCACCGTCAATTCGGTGCTCGGTTTCGCCGGCATTCCCGCGCTCCCGTTCGGCGGCACCGGCGATTCGGGGTTCGGCCGCATCCACGGTGCTGACGGCCTTCGTGAGTTCAGCACCGTCAAATCGCTTGCAGTGCAGAAGTTTGCCGCACCCATGAATCTACTGACGATGCAGCGCAAGGCGCGCGACCTGAAGGTCTCGGCGTTGATGCTCAAGCTGCGACACGGAAGAAGCTGAGCGATGGCCAACGCAGTGGAATCGAAGCCCCGACGCGGCCGGTACGGGTGGGTTCGACGCATCGAAGAACTCGACACGGAGCGCGATTGTCACGCGATTCACCGCATCACCGCCGGGTTCGAGTTCCCGTGGGACTATCAGCGTGCGCTGGAGTTTGCGCTGTTCCGGACGTACTGCGTGCCAACCATTTCCACTCTGCTGGAGAAGACGGGCGAGTTCGCCAACCGGCCGCAGAAACGGTACGACGACACCGCACTGTTGATGGCGGAGATGCTCGAACACGGCTACGAGTCCGAGCGCGGGGTCGAGGCGCTACGCACCGTCAATCGCATGCATGCCAAGTACGACATCTCCAACGACGACATGCTGTACGTGCTCAGCACTTTCATCTACGAGCCCATCGACTGGATCGACAGGTACGGCTGGCGCCGGCTTCTCCCGAAGGAACGCCTCGCCGCGTTCCATTTCTATCGGCAGATCGGCATCCGAATGGGAATCAAGAACATACCGGAGTCCTATACCGAGCTCGCGAAGTTCAAGCTCGACTACGAGGAACTGACGTTCCACTACACCGAGGACAATCATCGGGTCGGCACGTACACGCTCGAACTGTTCTGCTCGTGGTTCCCAGAGGCAATGCACCCCGCCGTCCGGCGCGGGGTCTACGCACTGATGGACGACCGGATGGCACGTGCCTTCGGCTTTCCGACCGGATCGCCGACGGTCCAGCGCTTGGCCGAGATCGCACTGCGCGCCAAAGCCCGAGCGGTGCGGCTCATGCCGACGAGAAAGCGGTCCAAGAGCACCGACGACGGCAAGAACCGGACGTACCCGGGTTACCCCGCGAACTACCGTCCGCGAGATCTCGGCGCTCTCGCCGATCCGCCGCGATGCCCCTTCCCCACAGCCGGCTCCAGCAGCACCGATTCAGCTGAAGGTGTTCTCCGCCCACGTGCCGAGCGCACCGCGGAACTCTGAGGACAGCGGCAGCGGGAGGTAGAGATCGACACCCGTAGCAGGAAGCGGGCCGAGCTCACCGAGGGTGTGCGATGCGTTGGCAAACCGGGCGTATTCGACGTCCGTCCCTGCCAACGCATCGTGCAGTCCGTCGATCTGATCGCAGGAGACGTTGAGGTCTTTCTCTGAGCAAGTCAGCAGAACGTCGGTCGACGGGGCCAGGGTGGCTGCGATCGAGGTGGGTTCGACGGCGTCGATCTCGGTGAGGAACGTGGCGTTGATCGGATTGATGCCGAGCGGGGCCAGCGTGGGATCTTCCGGATACGGCAGTGGCTGGCCGGCTCGCAGCGCCTCGATGCTCACCGCGAGCCGCGCTCGCTCCGAACTCGCGGCCTCGGGCGTCATCTGACCGCCGGCGACCGCACGATCGAAAGCCGCGTTGAGCTGCAGCGACATCAAGTCCAAGTACCTCAGTGCCGGCGGTGCGAGCAATCCGACGGGTCCGAAGTCCACACCACGGTCCTTCAACGACAGCGTCGTCAACGATCCTTCACTGTGGCCGAGGACCGCGAGATCCTCCGACGCCACCCCGGTGCGTTCCCGCAGCACGTTCAGCGCAGCCTCGGCCGTGTCGACCTGGTCGGTGTAGCCGAGCGAATCTGCGGGATCGAGGCCGGCCATGCCGGTGCGGCCGCTGCCGAACTTGTCGTACCGCAGCGTGGCGACGCCGCGTTCGGCGAGGACATCAGCGGTATAGGCCAGTGTGTTCGGGGTAATGCCGTCCTGATTGCCGTTCCGGTCGGTCGGCCCGCTGCCGGGGAGCAGCAGTGCGGCGCCGCGAACCTCACCGACGGGCGCGCGGAAGCTTCCGTAGTACGTCACATCTCCCGAGGTGAACTCCACCTCGGAATCGAGGGCAGCGTCGGGAGACCACGGAACGTTGATCGGCGCGGCCTGCGCAGCGGCAGCGGATCCCCCGATCAGCAGCAGCGAGGCGGACAGCGCGGCAATTACTCGTCTCGTCAGCAACACGGGAGGATGGTAACAGCCTTCTTGGTCTGGTTTCGGGTGGCGAGCGGCGCGGTATCTTGAGTTCTGGTCATGGCGACCGGACCGATCTCAGGAGGACTCCATGGCGGGTGGACTTGTCGCTCTTCTCGACGACGTTGCCGCGCTTGCGCGTTTGGCGGCGGCCTCGATCGACGACGTCGGTGCGGCAACGAGCAAGGCGACGGCGAAAGCTGCCGGTGTGGTCATCGACGACGCCGCGGTGACGCCGCAGTACGTCCGGGGCCTCGCCGCCGAGCGTGAGCTCCCGATCATCAAGCGCATCGCGATCGGGTCACTGCGCAACAAACTCATCATCATCCTCCCCATCGCGCTGCTGCTCAGCCAGTTCCTCCCGTGGCTGCTGACGCCGATTCTGATGCTCGGAGGCTGCTACCTCGCCTACGAGGCGGTGCACAAGATCTGGGGCGCGGTCTTCGGCCACGGTGCTCACCACGAGGCCGCCGAGGACGTACCGAAGGACGAGGACACAGTCGTCTCCGGCGCTGTGCGCACCGATCTGATCCTGTCCGCCGAGATCATGGTCATCGCCCTCGACACCATCGCCGGCGAGGGCTTCTGGAGTCGGCTGATCATTCTCGCGGTGGTCGCGGTGGTCATTACCATCGTCGTCTACGGCGTCGTCGCACTGATCGTGAAGATGGACGACATCGGGTTGCAGTTGGCAGATACCAGGTCCGGTGTCGTCGAGAAGTTCGGCCGCGGACTCGTCAAGGCGATGCCGAAGGTGATGTCGGTGCTCAGCGTCGTCGGCACGGCTGCGATGTTGTGGGTCGGTGGCCACATCCTCCTCGTCGGTATCGACGAGTTGGGTTTCCACCCCATCTACGACGTGGTCCATCACGGCGAGGAACTCGTCGGGGACGTCGCCGGCATCGGTGGTGTGCTCGCGTGGATCGTGAACACTCTCGCGTCGGCTCTGCTCGGCCTGATCGTCGGCGCCATCATCGTCGCGGCGCAGCTCGGCGTTTCGAGGCTGCTGAAGAAGCGAAAGCGGAGCACTAAGGCGTCGTCGTAGGTCGATAGTTCCCAATACTCTCTCCGGTCGTTTCCTACCGCATCTAACTTGTACGGCGGATCTTCTCGATCCCGACGTCTAGTGAAAACGCCTCGACAAGAGTAGAACTGAGAGAAACGTCGGGGACGTCGTACTCACACCGGAGAACACTATGAAATCTCGTGTGGTGTCACTGCTATCGCTACCCGTGCTTGCCATTGCGCTTGTGTCGGGTTGCTCCAGTTCTGATTCGACTACGGAATCCGAAAGTGGTGACGCCGCGCCCGCGGCAGCTACGGACGCCTCGGGAGCCGTCAGCGACAACAAGGTGATCGACGACTCGATCGTGTTTCTTCAGATCGAAACCTCGGGATACGTCCAGTACCCGACGACGGACGGTGGCCTCGAGTGGTCCGACGAGTGGACAGTGACTTCGGGTTGCACGGGATGGTTCGCCGGGTCCGAGGGAGAAATCGTCACCGCCGGACATTGCGTCGACCCAGAGGAGGCGCGAAAGCGAATAATTCAGGAGTTCCTCGACTACGAAGGCGCAATAGACCTGGCCAATGATGCCATCTCGAACTGGAAAGTCGAAGGGTTCGACGCGGGCGCGCCGCTGGACGTCGTCCTGACAATCAAGCAGCCGAGCATCGAAGGCCAAGTTATCAACGATTGGATGCCCGTTCAATTGGTGGATCTGATCAAATCCCAAGACGGCGATCTGGCGCTTCTCCGCGCAAACGGCGTCAATGGTGATACTCCTGCTCTCAGAGTTGCAAGCGAGCAAGCGGAAAGTGGCGATCCGGTAACCGCGATAGGGTTCCCGTCGAGCGTCAGCGCTGTTTCGAACGAAATGGTAATTCCGAATCCATCGTTCAAGACAGGAACAGTGTCATCGAGGCAGATATCCGAGCGGGGCGTCGCAGGTCTCGAGGTGAACGCTGACATCAGCGGTGGCATGTCGGGCGGACCGACAGTCAATGCAAACGGCGAAGTAATCGGGGTCAACTCCTTCACGATCAGCGGTGAAGAGCAGGCCTTCAACTTCATCACCGATACGCGCGATCTGAATCGCTTTCTTCAGCAGAACGGCGTGGGCAACTGACCCGCGCACCGAACTTGCCTAAACCAGGCTGCGTCCCTGCACCATTCGGGTCCGCACGTCCCAGAGCAGAATATTGAACGGCATCTGGCGCAGCACGGTCGGTGTCACTCGATTGGCCATTGCGAGCGCCCGGACGAGTCGGTCGAATCGCCGCTGCTTGACCGGATCCCAGGGCAGTTCCATCTCGTCGCGGAACCGCTCGGGGAGAAAGCCCGTGGTGACGAAGCGCATGAACGGTCCGATGAGCGGATGCAGGACATGGGGTTTGACGAACGTCGCCGACGCGATCCCGTACAGGTACTTCCTGATGGTCGGGTCGATGTGCACCTCGTCGAGCGCTGCGTTCCAGTAGTTTTCGAATGCGAGGCGGTTCGACGGCCACTTCTCGCGTGGCATCTGCAGCGTCGAGCCCAGCACATGGCAGCGTTGGTACATCTCGTCGAGGAAGTCCGCGTCGGGTTCGCCGTAGAGGGCATAGTAGACATCTTCGAAGCCGCGGTACAGGCAGGCCGCGACCCACAGCTGTAGGTCGGGGTCGAACGCGTTGTATTTCACCGGGCTGTCCGCCGTCGACTTGACCGCAGTGTGAGATCTGTTGGTGGCCTTCCGGTACGCGGCTTTGACATCCTCGGCACCCATGCCCGCGACGGCCAGGTAGGACAGCGTCGTGCGGGTTCGCTTGACCGGGTGACGGTTGATCTGCCCGGTCTCGACGGTGCTCTCGTAGACGCCGTAGCCGACGGCGGGGTGGGCGAGCTGCATGATGACGTTTGCCCCGCCGGCGAGCAGCCCGAACCCTGACATGGATTTGCGCAGTAGTTCGTTGTCTTCCGTGTGGGCGGTCATCGCCACTTCCTTCGAATTCGGCCATCTGAGTACATGCGTGTGCAGATGACGCTAGGCGCGCGGGTAGAACGATGTCAAGATGTCTCCATGGATCCATCCCCTCGGACATACGGCGGAGTGGACGGCTCGGCACGTGTCGCCGAACGCCGCCGCACCCTCGTCGAGGCCGGCCTCGACCTGCTCGGCACCAGCGAACCCGAGCTGAGCGTGCGAGGCGTGTGCCGCCTTGCAGGCGTCGCATCGCGGTACTTCTACGAGAGCTTCGCCGACAAGAATGCACTGGTGGAAGCGGTGTACGACCACGTGATCGGTGAGATCACCACAACCACCCTCGCCGCACTCGCGGCCTCCGGCGATTCGGCGAGCGAACGCGTCCGTACCGCCGTCGCCGCCGTCGTCGAAGCAGTTGCCGAGGACCCACGCCGCGGACGGCTTCTGTTCGCGGCCACGGTGTCGGATGACGCGCTCGCCGCCAAACGCGCCGAGTCGACCCGCATGTTCGCCGGCTTGCTCGCCGCCCAAGCCAGTGAGTTCTACGGCACCGAAGCCGACACGCACCTCGATCTGACGGCCCACTTCATCGTCGGTGGTCTCGCGCAGGTACTGACGGCCTGGCTCAACGGCTATCTCGATCTCGACCAGAATGCGGTCGTCGAGCACTGCTCCGAACTGTTATTGGTGGCCGGCGGTCACAATCCGTAGGTCTTGCCGATGATGTCACGCTGAATCTCGTTGGTGCCGCCGTAGATCGAAGACACCAGCGTGGTGCGGACGTGCTTCTCCATGTCGAACTCGGTCGCGTAGCCGTAGCCACCCATCATCTGCATGCCCTCGAGTGCAACCTTCTTGGCGGTCTCGGTGAGCTTGAGTTTCGCCATCGACGCCTCCCGCGGGAAGAACTTGGCCGGGTTCTCGTCCACGAGGCGGGCGAGGTGGTAAACGAGCAGTCGACCGCATTCGATCTCCGTCGCGAGATCGGCGACACGGTGCCGAAGTGCCTGAAACGTCCCGACCGGGCGTCCGAATTGCTTTCGCTGCGTGATGAACTGGAGCGTGTCTTCGAATGCTCGCTGCGCGGTGCCGAGCATCATGGCCGCCAGGATCAGCCGCTCGATGTTCAGGCCGGTCATCAGTTGTCCCCAACCCTGGCCTTCCACGCCGATCACGGCATCCTCGGGAAGGAGGCAGTCGGTGAAATAGAGATCGTTGACTTCCTTGCCACCCATCGTGTCGATACCAACAATGGACAGGCCCGGGGCGTCGGCGGGCACGTCGAACATCGTCAGTCCCTCGTGCTTGCCTTCACCTCTCCCTGTCCGGGCAACGAGGAGGATGCGGTCGGCGAAATGCGCGTTGGAGCACCACGTCTTCTGACCGTTGATCAACCAACCGCCGGCAGTCTTCTCGGCGCGGCAGCTGAGGTTACCGACGTCGGATCCGGCCTCGGGCTCGGACATCGAGATCGAATAGCTCCTACCCTCGACGATGCCCCCGAGTACCGATTCCTTCTGGGCCTGGGTACCGAACTTGGCGTACGCCGCTCCGGTGATCAGCGTCGGTCCGATTCCGCCGATCGGCGCCATGCCCTTGGCTGCTTCCTCGAGGAGGATGCACATGTCGACTGCCCCGCCGTCGGCGCCGCCGAACTCCTCGGCAATGGTCGATCCGAGCCAGCCGAGTTCGGCCATCTTCTCGTAAAGCGCCTGGTTGTGGGTGTGGGTACCGTGTTCGGTGAGGGCATCGCGTTGTTCGCGCGTGCCTGCCTCACGCTTGCAGAACGCGGCGACAGCCTCGGCGAACGAACGCTGTTCCTGGGTGAAATCGATACTCATCGAAATTCTCTCCTGATCAATGGGGTGAGGGGCCGGACGGCCATGCGCGAGAGCGCGTCACGTCCACAGCAGGACCGGCTTGACCGTGTCCCCGCGGCGATTGTCTTCGAGCGCAACGTTGATGTCCGCGAACGGATACCGCGTGACAAGACGGTCGATGGGGAAGGCTCCAGCAGCGTACATGCGAAGCAGTTCGGGCACGAATGTCGCGGGCACGCAGTCGCCTTCCAAGCAGCCTCGAATGGTCTTGCCTTTCAACACGATATCGAGAAGGTCGAGATCCAGTCGCCCCTTGCCGAGGGCCACGGTGACCAATGCTCCGCCGATTCCCAGGGCGTCGAACGCCTGCGCGATCACGGCGGAGTTGCCGGTGGTGTCCAGCGCGTGACTGGCCCCGCCCTTCGTCGTCTCTCGTACCGCCACGAGCACGTCGTCACTGCCAGGATCCACGACGTGGTGGGCGCCCAGCTCCGAGGCCAATGCGCGACGAATCGGTGACGGTTCGACCACGACAACGGTTCCCACGTCGACTGCTACGGCGGCCAGCAGGGCAGCCATTCCTACTCCGCCGACACCGTAGACGACGATGCTGTCCTGCGGTCCCGGACGCAGAGCGTTGAGTACTGCACCGGCTCCGGTCTGGATGCTGCAGCCGAGCGGGGCGGCAGTCTCGAGGTCGATATCGGCGTCGATCACGACTGTGTTGTCCTCGGTGGCGACAGCGTAGCGAGCGAAACTGGACTGACCGAAGAATCCGTCCCGCATCCGAGCCCCGTCGAGACTCACGCGTCTGGTCCCGTCCGCGCGTGCCCCGAACTGATTCAGCGCCGGGCCGTTCTGGCAGTACGCAGGCCTGGACTTGGCACAGTTGGCGCAGGCACCGCAGTGCCGGAAGGTCAGAATCACATGGTCACCCGGCCGAACCCTCGTCACCTCTGATCCGACGCGTTCGACGATGCCGGCGCCCTCGTGGCCGACCAGCACGGGCCGATCCACTGCGCCAGCTCCTCGCGCGACGAGATCGGTGTGACAAATACCGGTGGCGACGAGTCGGACAAGGATTTCGTCGGCCCGCGGCTCCTCGACGTCGACTTGCTCGACGGTGAACGGCTCGCGTGGATCACGCGAGACAAGCGCATCGGTACGCACCATCAGCACAGTTCCAGCGCGAAGTAGAAGAACTCGCCGCGTGATTGGACCAGTTCCGGTTTGCCGTTCATGATGCCCATCAATGACTTCGAGTCGATCCTCTTGAAGTGATCGAAAACGGCCTTGCCGTCGTAGACCATCGTGGCGGTGACCTCGCCGCGGAACTCGATGTTCCACAGTGAGGCTTCACCTTGACCCAACTCGATATTCGAGAACAGCGTTCCGTCCTCGGCCCGGCAGATCAGCGGCTTGGCATCGGTGATCGAGCGAAAGTCCTTGCCGTACCAGTTGCTTGCCGGCAGGGCCCGGCACAGTCCATGGCCCGTCGCAAACGCACTGCCCTTGTACGAGCCGAGAATATCCTCCGCCCGGACCGTGTCGAGGCGAGACCAAAGCTGATCCAGCTCGGTAGTCTCCACGCCGGACTCCATCGCGAGTAGCTCGCGAAACCGTTCTGGTGCTGCAGTGTCTGACATGTGTACTCCTAGAGTCGTTTATCCCAGTAGGACGGTGGTCATCAGGTGCTGGACCCTGCGGATCGTGCTCGGACTGCGATCGAAGCGAACGACGCGTCCGACGTCGAAGACCAATCCGAGGGCGGCGTGAACCAGGAAACGTGCCCCGACGCCGGTGAGTTCGGGCCGTGCCTCACGCACCAGATGTGCCCACTCCTCGACATTGAGTCGCTGCACGTTGCGGAGCGTGGTTCGCTGATCGGCCGGTACGTTGCCGATCTCGGCAAAGTAGACTGCGAGCAATTCGCTTCTTTCGAAGGATAATTCGGTGTAGAGACGCGCGAGGGCTTCGATGGCTTGGACCGAGGATTCGGACTCCGCGAGCGCGTCGCCGAGTGCAACTGTCAGCCGCTCGTTGGCTCGCTGGAACGCTGCCGCCAGCAACTCCGCCTTGCTCGGGAAGTGCCGGTACACGCTGGAAGCGTTGATCCCGGCCGCAGCGCCGATCTCCTCGATACTCACCTCGTGGTACCCGCGAGCGTAGAACAGCGCAATAGCCTGGTGTAGCAGTACTTCACGCTTGGACACCGGCGCACGACGGGGCGCCTCGGTCACCGCGGTTGTCGGCGAATCCGGCGGCAGGTCCGCTCGGAGAATCGACCAGGCAGCGCTGGACATCAACGCTTCGATCTGCTTTGCGGACAACGCTGATCGGTGCGCCGTGATACTGGCGATCACGCTGATCGCCGCCGTCGAGAGCATCGCTGTATCTGTTTCGGACAGTTCCGGGCGGAGCCGGTGCAACGGTCTGCGGACACGCTCACCGAGTTCGAAGACCGCGTCTCGGAGCGCGATTTTGTCGTCGCCGATCAGGTAGCGCCCCTCCCATCGGTACAGACCGCCCGTCCGACGGTTGTCGATCGTGGTGCGGATGATGGCGAGGACGACGGCGTCCAGCGTCGACTCCGGATCGGACTCCGTCGTCAGTGCCGGATCGGTCGCAGCCATCAAAGTGTCGGCGAGACGCATGACCGCGTGCGTGAACAGGGCGTACTTGGTCGGGAAGTGCCGGTAGAGCGCGGGCCCAGAGATTCCAACGACTGCCGCGATGTCATCGACACCGACCGCGTGGTACCCCCGCTCACTGAATGCCTCGGCAGCGGCACTCAGAATCTGGGCCTTGCGGTTTTTCGGTCGCCGACGACGAGGTGGTGCGTCGTTGCCAGCTGCCGCCGTGTCAGTCATTGCCGTCCTCGATGCTTGTGGAAATTTCCATCATATTAGCCGTAGCTCGCACCTTGTGTTGACATTGAGGATATTGCTCCACCCTTGACAGGCAGCCGAATCCCAATGTTAAGTTAGCGGCAATTCGCCTAATTGAGCTTGAGGTGGCGCCATCTGACGCCCGGCAGGCCAACGATCCGATCGGAAGTGTCGCCAAGAGATGTTGCACACCTCGTTCACCCGCATGTTCGAAGTCGACCACCCCATCGTGCAAGGCGGCATGATGTGGGTCGGTCGCGCCGAGCTCGTGGCAGCCGTCGCCAACGCAGGGGCCCTGGGCTTCATCACCGCCCTGACCCAACCGACCCCACAGGCTCTGATCGAGGAGATCGCGCGCTGCAGGAAGCTGACGGATCGCCCGTTCGGCGTGAACTTGACGATCCTGCCCTCGATCGACCCGCCGCCGTATGCCCAATACCGCCAGGCCATCATCGATTCGGGCATCAAGATCGTCGAAACCGCCGGATCCAACCCCGTCGAACATCTTCCGTACTTCAAAGATGCCGGGATCAAGGTCATCCACAAATGCACCAGCGTCCGGCATGCGGTCAAAGCCGAACTCACCGGCGTCGACGCCGTCAGTATCGACGGGTTCGAGTGCGCAGGTCATCCGGGTGAGGACGACGTGCCGAACCTTGTCCTCATCCCCGCGACCACGTCGCGGTTGCGCATTCCGGTCATCGCCTCCGGCGGGATCGCCGACGCCCGCGGCCTCGTCGCCGCGCTCGCGCTCGGGGCCGATGCGGTCAACATGGGTACCCGGTTCATGTGCACCGTCGAGTCCCCGGTCTCCCACGCGGTCAAGGAAGCCATCGTCGCTGGCAGCGAGAAGGACACGACACTGATCTTCCGCTCACTCGGCAACACCGCACGGGTCGCCAAGAACGCGGTCAGCGCCGAGGTGGTGGCCAAGGAAAGCCTCGGATGTGAGTTCACGGACATTGCCCATCTGGTCAAGGGCGCCCGTGGACGCAAGGTTTTCGAGGACGGCGACATGGACGCCGGGATATGGACCGTCGGCCAGAGTCAGGGACTCATCGACGACATTCCGACGGTGCAGGAGCTGGTCTCACGCATGATCTCCGGAGCCGAATCTATTGTCACCGAACGCCTGTCGCCGCTTCTCGACGGGCAGGCCGCCCACTGTTCGCCAACCACGGTGGGAGCACGATGACCACGGGCGTCGGCACCGACGTGGCCGCCGGCATTGCGAGAATTCGCATCGACAGGCCGGCCCGGATGAATGCGTTGGACGGTCCCGCCGCGAACGCGTTGACCGAGGCGCTGACCGGTCTCGCCGACCGGCCCGACGTGCGTGTCGTCGTGATCACCGGAACCGGTAGCGCCTTCAGCACCGGTGCCGATATCACCGAGTTGTCCTCGGCCGCTCCTGCCTCCCCGGAGGAATCGACAGCGAACGCGACCGAGACGATGCGCACGGGGAATGCTCTGATCCGCGCCGTCATCGAACTACCCGTGCCGGTCATCGCCCAGGTCAACGGCATCGCGGCGGGTGTCGGCGCCTCTCTTGCACTGGCATCGGACCTGGTGTACGCGGCCGAGGAAGCAGTCTTCCTGCTTGCGTTCACGAACGTGGGGTTGATGCCCGACGGCGGTAGTAGCCTGCTGGTGCCCGCGGCGATCGGCCGTGCACGCGCCAACGCGATGACACTGCTGGCCGAACCGATGAGCGCCACCGACGCCGCCCGATCCGGACTGATCAACGAGGTTCTGCCCGCTGCGGACCTCGAAGAACGGGTGCAGAAGATCGCTCGAAAGCTCGCACGCGGCCCACGCCGAGCACTGGAACTGACCAAACGCGCGATGACCGCCTCGACGCTGGCGCTGCTCGAGGACGCACTCTGCCGCGAAGCCGCGGGACAGATCGAACTGCTGACCTCGCCCAATTTCCGCGAGGGTATCGCGGCAGTGCTCGAGCGGAGAAGACCGGAGTTTGCACGCGAATAGCGACAAACTTATCCACGTTGTCACATGCGCAGATGAACTTGGCAAACCGTAATCAGCCGTTGCCATTCTGGCTTCGGATCGGACGCGGCGATTGTAAGCTGGCTCACACTTGTCCCCGCCCGCAGACAGACAGGAACCCCACGATGGCAGCCCACTCGGACCTCGAAACCCCATCCCCCGAAACCGCATCCCCCGAAACCGCAGCCCCCGACGTCAACGAACCAGAGCGATCGACGCGAAACAACTGGAACAACCAGGTGCGACGCCACGCGTTGATGCAGCCCGACGCTCTCGCGCTTCGCTTCGAGGGCGCTTCCATCACGTGGAGCCAGCTTTCCGATCGAGTAGACCGTTTCGCGGGTGTCCTGAGCCGTCGAGGGGTCGGCTTCGGAGACCGCGTACTCATCCTGATGCTCAACCGACCCGAGTACCTGGAAGCGGTGCTCGCAATCAACGCACTCGGCGCCCTTGCCGTACCGGTCAACTTCAGAATGACGCCCCCGGAGGTCTCCTTTCTCGCCGAGAACAGCGGCGCCGCCCTGATGGTGACGGACGAGACGCTGGCCCCGTTGGCGGGAGCCGTTGCCGATCGGACCGATTCACTCTACGAGATCATCACTGTCGGCGAGACCTACGAGGCCCTGCTGGCCGAATCCACACCGGCGTCACCCGTGGACGTCCCCGACAGCGCACCCGCACTCATCATGTACACCTCGGGGACGACCGGTAGGCCGAAGGGGGCAGTGCTCACGCACTCCAACATGGCAGCCCAGTCACTGACGTGCATCCGTGCGCTGCAGATGCGCGGCGTCGACGAGATCGGCTTCTGCGCATCGCCGATGTTTCACATCGCGGCCCTCGGCAGTCTCGCACCCAACCTGCAACTCGGCATACCGACCGTGGTGTACCCGGTGGGCGCATTCGACCCGGCAGCGCTGCTCGACGTGCTCGAAGCCGAGGGCGTGACCACCCTGTTTCTCGTCCCGGTCCAGTGGCAGGCCATGTGCGCCGAGCAGTCCCGCCATCCACGAAAGTTGCGATTGCGAGTCATCTCCTGGGGCGCGGCACCGGCGTCGGACACGGTCCTCGAAGCCATGGCGGAGACGTTCCCGGACGCCCTGAACGTCGCCGTATTCGGTCAAACCGAAATGTCGCCCATCACGTGCGTTCTCGACGGCGAGGATGCTCTCCGCAAGCTGGGTTCGGTCGGACGAGTCATCCCGACGATCGCCGCACGGATCGTCGACGACGAGATGAACGACGTCGCTCAGGGCGAGATCGGCGAAATCGTCTACCGGGGGCCGACATTGATGGAGGGGTACTGGCAGGACCCCTCGGCGACGGCGGACGCCTTCGCCGGCGGCTGGTTCCACTCCGGTGACCTCGTGCGGCAGGACGAGGAGGGTTTCGTCTTCGTCGTCGACCGCAAGAAGGACATGATCATTTCCGGCGGCGAGAACATCTACTGCGCTGAGGTCGAGAACGTCCTGTTCGGACACCCGCGCATCCTCGAAGCCGCCGTCATCGGACGCCTCGACGACAGGTGGGGAGAAGTCCCCGTCGCTGTCGTCGCTCTCCACGACAGCGAAAGCGCTGATCTGACGCTGGAGGAACTCACCACCTGGCTCGGCGAACGTCTGGCGCGATACAAGCACCCCAAGGAACTCGTCGTGGTCGATGCGCTCCCTCGAAACGCAAGCGGCAAGGTCGTCAAAGTTGCTCTGCGCAAAACATATTCGCCGACACCCGCCTAGCAGGTGAACGTCGAACTGCCCGTGGCGAAGGGCCCTGGACGCGACCTCGCGAATCAGGTCGGAGGGCTCATCGCGTTCTCGGTGACGGCACTCACGCGTACCGTGCTCACCCTCGCACGCAGGAGACTGTCCCTGGCAGAGACAGTTCTGCAGGCACTGTTCATCGCGCGCGTCTGCACGGTGCCGACACTGCTGCTGATGCTTCCCATCGGCGTGCTCATCGCGGTGTCGGTCGGCTCGCTCGCCGGAAGGCTCGGCGCCGGTGCCTATTCCGGCGCCGTGGTGGCGTTCGTGGTGGTCGGGCAGGCAGCCGCACTCGTGTGCGCCCTGATGATGGCGGGCGTGGCGGGCTCGGCCATCTGCGCCGATCTGGGCTCGCGCACCATTCGCGAGGAGATCGCCGCGATGCAGGTGATGGGCCTCGACGTCATCGACAGGCTCGTCGTGCCGCGGTTGATCGCATCGATGTTCGTCGCCGTCGCGGTCTGCGCCATGGTGACGGTCGTCGGAGTCGGTGCGTGCTTCTTCTACCAGGTGTTCGTCGCCGACCAGTCCGCCGGCGCCTTCCTCACCACGTTCAGCGAGTACGGACGGGTTTCCGATTTCACGATGGCGATGGTGAAATCGGTGTGCTTCGCCGTGACCTCGACGCTCATCGCCTCCTACAAGGGGCTCAACGCCAAGGGCGGACCCAGCGGCGTCGCCGATGCCGTCAACGAGGCAGTCGTATTGGCGTTCGTGATGGTGTTCGTGGTCAACACTGTGCTGTCCCAGTTGTATGCAGTCGTGGTCCCCGCAGTGGGGACGTACTGATGGTCTCGGACAACCTTCATCGTCTGCGGCATCGAAGCCGAAGAGCGACGGGCATATTCACCGAGTTCGGCCGTCACGTGACGTTCTACGCCGAGACGGTCGCAGCCATTCCCTTCACTATCCGAAGATACTCCAAACACATCGCACACCACATCGGCGAAGTCAGCTTCGGGTACGCATCCCTGCTGGCGGGCGGCGGCACCATCGGCATAGTCTTCGCCATGTCCGCCGTCGCAGCGATGATGGTGGGCGTCGAAACCTATCGCGGCCTGGACCTGATCGGCCTGACATCGCTGTCCGGGCTGCTGTCCGCCATCGTGAACACCCGTGAACTGGCACCGGTCATCGCCAGCATTGCCCTCGCGGCCAAGGTCGGTACCGGTTTCACCGCACAACTCGGCGCGATGCGCATCTCCGACGAGATCGATGCGCTGGATTCGATGGCGGTGCGGTCGATTCCGTTCCTCGCCACCACCCGATTGATCGCCGCCGTCGTCTGCATCATCCCCATCTACCTCGTGGGGCTCATCGCCGCGTTCGTCGCCACGCGGTTGGTCGTGGTGAACTTCGGCGGCAGCTCCGCGGGAACCTACGACTACTACTTCCACCTTGCCCTGACACCCGGGGATCTCGTCTACTCGATGACCAAGGCAGTGGTCTTCGCCATCGTCGTCGCACTCGTGCACTGCTGCTACGGCTTTCACGCCTCGGGTGGCCCCGAGGGCGTGGGCCGCGCGGCCGGGCGTGCACTGCGCACCAGCATCCTCGCGATCGGTATCACCGACGTCTTCCTCACCTTCGCGCTGTGGGGCATCGTTCCGACCGTGCCCGGGCTCGGTGTGTCGTGACCGCCGCCCGCTCGACGACGCCACCGCGTCGCCTCGGTCCGAGCCCGAGCATGCTCGCCGCCCGTGGTCTCGCCGCAATGATCCTGCTGGTGGCAACCGCCGCCGCCAGCGTCGTCTACGGCAGCGGCGCGCTGGACGAGGACCCCGTGGTCTTCGCCGACGTACCCGCCTCGGCCGGTCTGCTCGTCGGCGAGATCGGTGTGGCACATCGGGGAGTGCAGATCGGTACGGTCGCCGGAATCGACAGCGGCGTAGAGATCTCACGGGTGACGATGCGCATCGACGCCGACGAGATCGACCGCGTTCCGGCCTCGGCCCTCGTGCGCATAGTTCCGCGAACGTTGTTCGGTGACGTCTACATTCAACTGATTCCCGATCCCGGCGCACCTACCTCGATACCCGGTGCATCCGCGTCGCTCGAGGCCGGTGATCGGCTTGCCGTCGACAGTTCCGAGGAAGCGATTCAACTCGGCGAGGTCTACCGAAAGGTGACCGACCTCCTGCACCGGCTCGAACCCGCCGAGCTCCAAACCGCGCTGACCGCGATCAGCACCGCCCTGCGCGGCCGGGGTGAGGACATCGGCGCCACCATCGACCGCCTCTCGTCGACAACCGCCCTGCTCGAACCACACCTCGATGCCGCGATCTCACGCCTTCCCGAGATACGCCAGGTGACAGAAGCTTTCGACGCTGCCACACCGGACGTCATCGCCACCCTCGATGCTGCTACGTCCCTGTCGCAGATGGCGCTCGACCGTTCCGGCGGAGTCGAAGCACTGTTGACCAGCGCCGCCGTGCTGGCTTCCTCCGCCGATGACATCGCGTCAGAAAACCGTGCCCACACCGTCGCTGTGATCCGGCGCGGCGCACCGGCATTGGACACCGTCGCCGGCAACGCCTCTGGTCTGGCAACCGCGCTCGATCGGTTCGCACCCTTCGGCGCCGCAGGTACGCGGATCTTCGCCAGCGGGCGCTTCGACATCACCGCCGTACCCGACTTCTCCGAGCCCCTCCCCTACACAGCGGCCGATTGCCCGCAGTATCCCGGTCTGGACGGGCCCAACTGCGCGCTCGCGGAAGTGCAGGAGGCAGCGGGGGCACCTGGCCCGCTGAACCCCGCGAGCACCATGCTGCTCGCACCGATTCTGCGCGGCACCGAGGTGGCGATCCGATGACCTCGCTACGCCGCCCCCTCACACAGCTCGCCGCGTTCGCGGTGGCCGGAGCGATCTCGGCCGTTCTCGTGGTCAATACGCTCAGCGTTCCCGTCCAAGGCACAACGGTGAGCCACACTGCCGAGTTCACCGGGGTCGAGGGTCTCCGAAGCGG
This sequence comes from Rhodococcus sp. I2R, assembly GCF_020889545.1. NCBI lineage: Bacteria > Bacillati > Actinomycetota > Actinomycetes > Mycobacteriales > Nocardiaceae > Rhodococcus > Rhodococcus sp. I2R. The sequence goes on along the minus strand of NZ_JAHUTG010000013.1, from coordinate 76,597 downwards.
CAACGACGTGACGCTCGCCGGGGTTCGGATCGGCCGAGTCGACGACGTCGAATTCAGCACTGCCGGATCGACAAGTACTGCCGTCGTGGGATTCTCCGTGCAGTCGGCGGTGCCGATACCCGCCAACGTCACGGCCGAGATCCGATACGGCGACATGCTCGGTGCCCGCTATCTTGCGCTGGTCTCCCCGATCGAGCCGTCGGGCACGCTCGGTGCGGACAGCATGATCGGACTCGATCGAACCACCCCACCGGTCGATCTGACCGCGCTGGTCAACGGCTTCAAACCACTGTTCGACGCCATCGAGCCGGAACAGGTCGAGACGTTGGCGCGGTCCATCGTCGACGCGTTCAGCGGGGAGGCAGCCACCATCGACTCGCTTCTCGCCCATGTGGCCACCGTGACGAGGGGGCTCGCCGACAACGACCGGATCATTTCCGATCTGATCGCCGACCTCGACGCGGTACTGCAGACGATGACGGCACACGGCGATGACATCTCGCGCCTCATCACGGGACTGACGGAGATGAGTCAGGTCGTCGCCGACCGGAATGCCTCGGTGATCACCGTCCTCGACGACGGCGCAGGCGCTGTCGCTGCGCTGACCACGCTGATGACCGGCACGGCCGAACCACTGGATGTGACAGTGGATCGCGTCAACGAGATGACGGATGCGTGGACCGCGAACACCACGCAGTTCGAGCGCACGATGACGCTGCTGCCAACCCTTGCGCGGTCCATCAATCATCTCGGCGACTACGGAAGCTGGCTCAACTTGTACACCTGCAATTTCACGGTGAAGGCGGGCGATCAGGAAGTGAACATCTTCGGGGACAGCTACACGGAGATCTGCCGATGACCACGGCGAGGCTCGGTGTGGTCGGCATAGCGCTGATCGGTGCACTCTTGTTGGCAGCACTGGCCGTTCCGCAAGGCTGGTACCTGGTACGGACAGGGGCGTACAGCGCAGAGTTCGCCAATGCCGGCGGACTCACCGCGGCCGACCCCGTGTACGTGGCGGGAGTTCCGGCCGGACGCGTCGACAGCGTGGAACTGGCTGCCGGCCGCGTCGAAGTGCACTTCCGCCTCGACGATCGACAGTCCCTCGGCGACCGCACCAGGGCCGCCGTCAAGCTTCGCACCGTGCTCGGCAAGAGATACCTCGAGATCACCCCTGCTGGCAGTGGCCCGGTCGGGCCGGATCGGACCATTCCGATCGATCGCACCTCGGTGCCGTACTCCCTCGACGAGATAGCTGGAAAGGCAAGCACAACGGCAGCCGAACTCGACGTACCCGCCCTCGAAGAGATGGTGAGCACGCTGCGCGAGACGGTACCCACCGACCGGACCGTCGTGACCGACGCGCTTGCCGGGGTCACCGCAGCATCGTCGATGTTGGCACGCAACGACGAACAGATCGCGAGCCTACTCGAGACCACGAAAGCACTGTCGACGACCATTGCCGCCGAGAGCGAGTCCATCGCGGTTCTCGTCGGCAACGCCGAGCTCGTGCTCGGCACTCTCGCCGACCGCCGAACTGCGCTCGGTTCTCTCGTGACCGACCTGCGAACTCTGATCACCTCGGCTTCGGCGTTCCTCGGCGACAACGTCGCCGAGCTCGATCACCTGCTGACGAACATGCGCTCGGTGACCGACACCCTCGATCGCAACGGCCGCAACATCGACGAGTTGCTGACCACACTGCCGGCGGGCATTCGCGCTGTCACCGACGCCACCGGAAACGGCAGCTGGGTCGATGTCTCCGCGCCGGCAGGCCCCCTGCCCGACAACCTGCTGTGCGCGATCGGTGTCCAACAGGGGTGCGGCCGATGAAGACGCTCGCGCTCACCGCCGTCCTTGCCGTCGTCTCCGCGGGCGCGTGGTTCGTCTTTTTCGCCACCGACGATGCACGCACTGTCACAGCAGACTTCGCCTACATCAACGGCATCTACCCCGGCAGTCCGGTGCACGTGCTGGGCGTCCCCGTCGGCACCGTCGAGACCGTCACACCGCAGGGTCCGTCCGTACGCGTAACCATGTCGGTCTCCGCCGATGTGGACATCCCCGCCGACGCGGAGGCGTTCGTGATGAACCCCTCCGTCATCAGTGACCGGTTCGTCGAGCTCGGACCCGCGTACGACGGCGGCCCGACGCTGGGCGAGGACGTCATTCCGGTCTCACGCAGCCACGCTCCGATCAATTGGGATCAACTGCTCGACAGCGTGAACACCATCGCCGGCGCCCTCGGTCCGGAGCAGGCGAATGTGGGCGGCGCAGTGGACGTCCTGGCCGAGGGCACGAGGGGTCTCGGCCCAGACATTAACGACGCGATCCTCGCCGTGTCCTCGGCAACGGCCGTCGTCGGCGGCAACAGCGAGCAGATCGGCATGCTCATCGAGAACGTGGATCGACTGATCAGCGCGGTCGCGGCACGTGAAGGCGCGGTGGCGTCGATGACGAACTCCTTGGCCGATCTGGGCGAGGAGATCCGTCGGCAGGATCTCGAGATCGGCGAACCCATTGCGGCACTGCGGGACATGTTCGACCGACTCGATCAACTGCTCGCGGACCGCGGGGACGACATCCGCGCGGTGCTGCAGAATGCCAGCGCACTGACGGGGCAGCTCGCGGCGAACGAGGCACAGTTCGCCGAGCTGGTCGACACCGTGCCGCTGATGCTGCAGAACATCGGAAACACCATCGGCGAGGACCGCCGCGCCCGGATCAGGCTGAACGTCTCGACCGATCTGAACCAGTTCGCTACCGCGGTCCCACTGTGCCGCGATCTCGCACTGCCCATCTGCACCGGGGCCGGCATCACCAATCCGATACCGGTCCCGCTCAGCACCTCCGATCCTCTCGGCCTCGCACAGTTGATGGAAGGCGGCCGATGATGCGCGCACTGCTCCTGTTCGGCGTGTGTCTACTACTGTCCGGCTGCAGTGTGGGTTTGGGACAACTTCCCATCGGGCGCACAGCCGACGGCGACGACTACGTCGTCACCGCACACTTCGTCCGCGCGGATCGAATCCGACCGGGTACCGAGGTACGAATGGGTCAACAACTCCTCGGACGCGTCCACGACCTCTCCACCGACGGACGTTCAGCCCAGGTACGACTGAGCCTGTCCCAGTCGATCGAGCTGCCCGCCACCGTCACCGCGGCAATCGAACTTCCCTCCGCGCTGGGCGAGCCGTATGTGAAACTCTCCGCCCCGTCACCGATACCAACCGACGCAATACTGGCTGACGGCGACGTCATCGAGGACACGGAGATCGGGCCCGAACTCGAATCCTCGCTCGCTGCCCTCGGCCTGGTGCTCAACGGCAGCGGATTCGATCAACTCGAGTCGATCATGACCGAGATGAACGCGGCCTTCGGTGGCCGCGGTCCCGACATCCGCGAACTGCTTCTACGCACCGACCGCATCATGGCCGCCGCGGCCGCCCATCGCGCGGACGTCGACCGCGTACTCACCGCTGCAGGCTCGGTGTCCCGCGCGCTCGCAGACAACCGCGAGCGACTGAACGAGGGCCTCACAGTCGCCGCGCCGACGATGGAACTACTGGTCCGACAACGCGACCACATCGCTTCCCTCGTCGAGCGCAGCGCCTCGCTCGCCGCCACCGCAGAGGACGTTTTCGCGGGCCACGAGGATCAACTGGTCAGCGGTGTCGACCAACTCACGCAAATCATCGAATCGATCCGAGGATTCAACGAGTCGGTTACCCCGGCTCTGGACAACATGAACGGGTTCATCGACGGGTTCACCGGCGCTGTCCATGGTGACTACCTCGTCTTCGACGGAGCTCTCGATCTGCCCGAGACGATCGCCGAGCTCATGACCGGCGGCCGTCTCGCGGACGTGCCGTCCACGCTGCAGCAGCAGCAGCTACCCACGGGGGCCGGAGAATGAGACGACCCGTCCTGATTCAGTTGTCGCTGTTCGTCATCACAGCGGTGGTCGCGGCGATCGTCGGAGTCGGCTACGTGCTGGGCCCGGGTACGCAGATCTTCGGCGGCTCGCTCACACTGACTGCGCAGATGGACGACGCGGTGAACCTTGCCGTCGGCTCGGGCGTCACCTACCGCGGCGTCGCCGTCGGTTCCGTCACCGATATCTCGATCTCCGAGACGGCCCTCGGAGCCGACCTTCACCTCACCCTCGACCCGGGCACACTGGTACCCGTCGGATCCGTGGCGAGAGTGACCAACAACAACGCCCTCGGCATCCAGACACTCGACATCATGCCCACGACCGCCGACGGCCCGTACCTGACCGACGGAGACCGACTCGACGTGCCGTCCGATCTGCAGCCACGCAGCCTCGACGAGCTCCTCCTACAGGCCTCGACTCTCACGGAGTCCATCGACCCCGACTCCGTCGCCGAGCTCTCGAAGACGATGTCCAGCGCGCTGGCCGGTACCGGTGACGCACTGGCGGGGCTCATCGATGACGCCGAAACACTCTCCCGCATGCTCGACGCACACGCCCCCGCACTCACGAACATCGTCGAAACGGGCACCCCCATGCTCGACGCCTTCGCCGCGCGATCGGACTCCATTCCGGGGTCGGCGAGTGCGGCGCGCGAGATCACCCAACAGCTGCTCGCGCAGGAACCCTCGCTGATCCACCTGGTGGACCGCTCCCCCGACGCGCTCGCACGCACGAGTGCCCTACTCGACGACACCCGCGGGACCGTCGGGGCGCTGATGACCAACATGGTGTCCGTCAGCAGTGTCCTCGGCGATCGCACACCGGCCCTGTCGGCGCTTCTCGTGGCGCTACCCGACACCCTCGGGGAGTTGACCTCGATTGTCGACGGGGACCGCGGCAACTTCACTCTGGTCGGCACTCAGGGGCCGGTGTGCTGGTACGACACCACACGCCGAAGCGTCGGCGACGAGTCGCCGCGCGAGCCGAACCTGAACCTCTACTGCCCACCCGGGCCCGATCTCGAGCAGCGCGGTGCACAGAACGCCCCGCGCCCGAACGAGCTGGGCCGCTCGGGCGCGAGCGAGCCGGGGAACGTGACCGGACCGCCGATGGCCGAGGATCCGCTGCTGATCCCGACCGCAGTGGAGGCGCTCGACTACTGGACGACACTGTTGGAAGGAGTACAGGGATGACGCGTAGACGAGGCGCCGTCGCCGCGGCTGCAATTCTGGTCGCGGCTGCGCTGGCCTGGCTGGGAGTGTCCTACGCCGAGCACCGCGAACTCGACCGGCTCAGGGTCTCGGCGCTGGAATCGGCGACCACCTACACGGAAGGTCTCGCCACCTACGACTTCGACGACCCGGACGCCAATCTCGACCGTGTGACGTCGACGTCGACCGAGGAATTCGCCGGGACGTACCGCGAGGTATCGGCGAGCCTGCAGGACTTGCTGACCAGCGGGCAGGGACAGGCGACCGGGCACGTCACCGCCGCCGGAATAGTCGAGCTCGACGACAGCAATGCCGTCGTCGCGGTGTTCCTCGACCAGCAGGTCCGCAACCTCACCGTGCCCGACGGACGCACCGACTCCTCGCGAATGCTGATCGGCCTCGCCCGCGTCGACGACCGGTGGTTGCTCGACTCCGCGGAACCGAAATGACAGGTGCGCGGGCATGGTCTCACCTCGCCGGAGCACGCCCAACTCCTGGTCGGGGCGCACCCCGAATCGCGCAGGACGTAGCCTGGCGTGGAAGGATCGGTGGCCGGGGTCGAATGACACCCGTGTCGTTCGAAAAGATTGTCCGAGCCACCGTGCACGATGCAAGAGGGTCGAAGACCATGTCAACGAGCGACGGGTCGAAACTATCGAGGAGATAAGGCCATGGCTTTACCAGTACTGACTCCGGAACAGCGCACCGCAGCGTTGGCCAAGGCGGCCGAGGCGCGCACCGCGCGGTCGAAGCTGCTGGCCGCCGTCAAATCCGGCGAGCTCAGCGTTGCTGACGTTCTCGCGAAAGCCGAGAACGACGAAATCGTCAAGAAGACCAAGGTGTCCGCCCTGATCAAGGCACTCCCGGGTGTCGGTTCGGTGCGCGCCGCTCAGCTGCTCGAGCAGCTGTCCATCGCAGACACCCGCCGCATCGGTGGCCTCGGCGCAAACCAGCGCGAAGCGCTGCTGGCTGCTGTCGCTTCCTGACACCGCTGGCGCGTGTAGGAACACACCGTTTCGCACGAGGACGATCACGATGCCGTACGGGCGTCGAGTGACTTCGAGCAATGAGGAAACGGCGGCGCCGAGCAACACGCTCGGCGCGCCGTAACTCATTGCTCGATTTTCTGTTCTCGGCCCCGGTGTTCCACCTGGGCGTCCACCGTCAGGTCGGTGATGTGATTTGCTGGTCCGATGGCTGTGAGACGTCAACCCGCCCAGGCGGCCGCATCCGCGCTGCGCCGGCGGCCTCAGCTGAGCGAGGACGTCGCCAATCATGTGCGGCACCTCGTGATGTCCGGGGAGATCCGGCCGGGTGATTTCATCAGGCTCGACGAGACGGCAGCCGAGCTGGGCGTCAGTGTCACCCCGGTGCGTGAGGCACTACTGACTTTGCGTGGCGAGGGCATGGTCGAACTCGTCCCGCACCGCGGTTACGTCGTGTCACCGCTGACGGTCGAGGACATCGTCGACATCTTCTGGCTACAGGGGCAGATTGCCGTCGAACTCGTTCGGCGGGCAGCACCGCTGATCACCGAGTCCGTACTCGCCGAACTGACGACGCTCAACGCGTCGCTGTCGGCTGCGGTGGACGCGGGGCAAGCCGACGAGGTCGAGGACTACGAGTTCGAGTTTCATCGCGTCCTGAACCGTCTGACCGAGGCGAACAAGCTCGCCTGGTTCCTCAACAATGCAACGCGCTACACCCCGAAGCGGTTGTACGCTGCCGACCCCGACTGGGGTCGATCCACGGTGCGCAATCACGAGAAGCTGATCGACGCCCTGCGCGCCGGTGACGTCGAGCTCGCATGCACGCTGATGCGGCAACAATTCACCGACGGCGCCGAACGTCTGATCGCGTACCGCAACATGTGAGGCGCTACGCGCATGTGCGCGGAAATACATAGCAGGCTATGTATTTCCGCGCACATGTGACGAAGTCGCCTACCTGAGCGAGTCCGGCGCGGTGAAACGCTCGCCGTACTTGGCTGCGAGCTCGTCAGCGCGCGCGACGAACCCCGCCTGACCACCCTTGTAGCCGACGACGTACTGGTGCACGCCGCCCGTCCACGCCGGGTAGCCGATACCGAAGATCGAGCCGATGTTGGCATCGGCCGTGGTGTTCAGCACACCCTCGTCGAAGCACTTCTGGGTCTCGATGGCCTCGATGAACAGCATCCGCTCGATGAGGTCCTCGAACGGAACGTCCGCCGAACCCGACTTGAAGGCATCGCGCAGTCCGGGCCAAAGACCGGTGCGCTTGCCGTCGGCGTACTCGTAGAAGCCCGCGCCCTTCGCCTTGGACGGACGCTCGAACTCGTCGACCATCTTGTCGATGACCGCACCCGCCGGATCCTCGGGAGGGGTCTGACCCGCAGCAACGAGCGCGTCGTAGGTTTCCTTGCGGATCTTCTGCATCAGGTTGAGCGTCAGCTCGTCGGAGAGCTGCAGCGGCGCTGCCGGGTAGCCGGCCTGCAGACCTGCCTGCTCGATGGTCGCCGGCTCGACGCCCTCACCGAGCATCGCGATGGCCTCGTTGATGAAGGTGCCGATGACGCGCGAGGTGAAGAACCCGCGACTGTCGTTGACAACGATCGGGGTCTTCTTGATGATCTGCACCAGGTCGAAAGCCTTCGCCAACGCAGCATCGGAGGTCTTCTCGCCGCGGATGATCTCCACCAGCGGCATCTTGTCGACGGGTGAGAAGAAGTGGATTCCGATGAAGTCTTCCTGGCGCTTGATGCCCTGAGCGAGGCTCGTGATCGGCAGCGTCGAGGTGTTGGAACCGAGCAGTGCGGTCGGATCGACCAGGTCTTCGATCTCCTGGAACACCTTCTGCTTGAGCTCCTCGGACTCGAAGACTGCCTCGATGACGAGGTCGGCACCCTCGACGTCCTTGGCGTCCGCGGTCGGGTGAATCCGGGCGAGCAGAGCGTCGGACTTCTCCTGCGTGGTCTTGCCACGCGAGATTGCCTTGGCCTCGATGGCCTCGGAGTACGCCTTGCCCTTCTGAGCGGACTCGAGCGCAACGTCCTTGAGCACGACCTCGATGCCGGCCTTGGCGCAGACGTAGGCGATGCCTGCGCCCATCATCCCGGCGCCGAGGACTGCGACCTTGGTGAACTTCGTCTTCTCGATGCCGTCCGGACGCGACTTGCCCGCGTTGATGGCCTGCAGATCGAAGAAGAACGCCTGAATCATGTTCTTCGAGACCTGGCCGGTGACCAACTCGGTGAAGTAACGCGACTCGATGGTGCACGCATTGTCGAAGTCGACCTGCGCACCCTCGACTGCCGCAGCGAGAATCGCGCGCGGAGCCGGCATCGGTGCGCCCTTGATCTGCTTGCGCAGGTTGGACGGGAACGCCGGCAGGACCTGCGCGAGCTTCGGGTTCGACGGGGTTCCGCCGGGGATCTTGTAACCCTTGACATCCCAGGGTGCGACGCCGCCCTCCGGATTGGCCTTGATCCACGCCTTCGCGGCGGGCACCAACTCGTCGATGCTGCCGACCAGTTCGTGAATCAGACCGATCTCGAGGGCCTTCGACGGACGGAACCGAGTGCCCTGCGCGAGGACGGTCATGAAGCCGTTCTGAATGCCGAGCAGTCGCGTGATGCGGGCAACGCCGCCGCCGCCGGGCAGCAGGCCGAGCGAGACCTCGGGCAGACCGATCTGGACACCGGGTACATCGGCCGCGATGCGGTGATGCGTCGCGAGGGCGATCTCGAGTCCGCCGCCGAGCGCCGCGCCGTTGATGGCGGAGACGACCGGCTTGCCGAGCTTCTCGATGCGACGCAGCTGAGCCTTGACTCCCTGCACCTCGTCGAAGATCAGCTGCGCGTCCTCGGGACGAGCAGCCAGAAGGTTGTTCAAATCTCCGCCGGCGAAGAAGGTCTTCTTCGCCGAGGTGAGAACAACACCGGTGATGCTGTCCAGCTCCGCCTCGAGGCGGTCGACGGTGGCACCCATCGACTCCTTGTAGAGCTGGTTCATCGTGTTGGCGCCCTGGTTGGGGTCGTCCATCGTGAGTACGACGATGCCGTCGGCGTCTTTTTCCCAATTGATCATGTTGTTCGACATAGTGTTCCTCAGACTCGCTCGATGATGGTGGCAACGCCCATGCCGCCGCCGATGCACAGGGTGATGAGGGCGTACCGGCCGCCGCGTCGTTCGAGCTCGTCCAGCACGGTTCCGGTGATCATGGCGCCGGTGGCGCCCAGCGGGTGACCCATAGCGATGGCGCCGCCGTTGACGTTGAGCTTCTCGTTCGGGATCTGCAGATCCTTCTGGAAGCGGAGCACGACGGACGCGAACGCCTCGTTGAGCTCGAACAGATCGATATCGTCGACGGTCAGTCCGGCGGTGGCGAGCACCTTCTTCGATGCCGGCGTCGGGCCGGTGAGCATGATCGTGGTGTCCGCTCCGCTGGTGGCGGTGGCGACGATGCGGGCGCGCGGAACTAGGCCCAGATCCTTGCCGGCCTGCTCGCTACCGACCAGGACCAGAGCCGCACCGTCGACGATTCCGGAGCTGTTGCCGCCGGTGTGGACGTGATCGATCTTCTCGATCCAGTGGTACTTCTGCAGCGCGACGTCGTCGAACCCGCCCATTGCGGCGATACCGGTGAACGCCGGGTTGAGCTTGCCGAGGGATTCGACTGTGGTGCCGGGACGCATGTGCTCGTCGTGGTCGAGGATCAGCAGCCCGTTCTGGTCGGTGACCGGGACGACCGACTTGGCGAAGTATCCACCTGACCATGCGGCTGCCGCGCGCTCCTGCGACTGCACGGCGTACGCGTCGATGTCCTCGCGGGAGAAGCCCTCGATCGTCGCGATCAGATCGGCGCCGATGCCCTGAGGAGCGAAATAGGTGTCGTAGTTCGTCGCCGGGTCCATGGCCCAGGGGCCGCCGTCGCTGCCCATGGGGACACGGGACATCGACTCGACGCCGCCGGCGATGACGACCTCGTCCCAGCCGGAACGCACCTTCTGTGCCGCCAGGTTGACGGCTTCGAGGCCGGATGCGCAGAAGCGGTTGAGCTGGAATCCGCCGACGGTGTCGGGCATCTTCGCAGCGAGAACCGCGGTGCGCGCGATATCGGCGCCCTGGTCGCCCACCGGCGAGACAACGCCGAGGATGAGGTCGGAAATCCGGTTCTCGTCGAGGTCGGGGAATCGACGGCGGAGCTCGTCGATCAATCCTGTGACCAGCGAAATCGGCTTGACCGAGTGCAGGGACCCGTTCTTTCCCTTGCCGCGCGGTGTTCTGATTGCTTCGTAAATGAACGCCTCTGTAGTCACAGCGGGTAGTTCCTTCCACGTACTTCGGTTCGGCGGCGACGCTCACCGACGCCGCAGGACACGAGGAATACACCTCGGATCGTCACAGCCTAGAACGTGTTGCACGGGCGGGAGAAGGACTCAAACGAGCGTGGTCCGTGACCGCATAGCTGTTTGGGAACAAACGCGCCCGGGTATATATCATCGACCCGTGGGGGGACATTGGCGCAAAAGCAGGAGATGAAGCGATGGACACCCGACAGCCGTTCACGATAGGCGCCCCCGTCAAGGTGCGTTACAGCTCCGACCCGGAACTCCCCCGGGATCAGTGGCCGAAGGAATCGGGCGTGGTCAAGGAGGACTTCGGCGATCAAGCCGCAGTAACCGATCGCACCTGGGCTCGTGCCCACCGTTACGCCGTCGCGCTCGACGACGGTCGGCTGGTATTCGTCGATCCGGACGACGTCGAGCCTGCCTGACCGCCTAGCGTTGAACTTCTGACCTACTCAACTTCTGACCTACTCCTTGAGCGGTGTGGCGCCGAGCTGAGATTGCAGCAGCTCCATCGCGACGGTCTCCGGGTCACGGCGGACCGAGGGGTCCGCTGGTTCCGCTGCCGCTTTGAGCAGCTCTTCCTCATCCTCTGCCGTTTCCGGTGGCGGCGGTCCCGCCGGTTCGGGCTCGTCCGGATAGTCCGGCGCCTCGGGCGGCGGAATGTCGTCGTCGGCGTCGCTGGATCGGACGCCGCTGGCCGCCCCGCCGCCGGAACCATCTCCAGCCGAGCCGAAGGCGTCGTCGGTGCTGCGGGCCGGTCTGCTCTGGCTGGGACGAGAGAACTTCGCTGTGGGCGCGTTCGCGGCCTCGGCGGCTGACTTGACCACCGGGGCTTCGTCGGCTGGAGCAGTTGCTCCGACCACGCACGTCACCGCCCAGTCCACGCCGAATACATCACGCAGCGCATCCCGGATGACATCGGCATTGCGGGGTTCTTGCAGTCGCTTGGCCAGCGGCGCCGAGTCGTGGCCGAGCGTGATGGTTTCGGTGTCGACCGCCCGCACGGATGCGCCGGAGAGCATCACCTCGACGGTGCGGCTGCGCTCACGGACCTTTGTCCGGACCTCCGACCAGACAGCGCGCACAGCGGCCGCATCGGGCTGTGTGGAGGCCGCCGGTGCAGGCTCGGGTGTCGGTTCCGGTTCAGGTTCGGGTGTCGGTTCAGGTTCCGGCACGGGCTCGGGTGTCGGTTCAGGTTCAGGGGTCGATTCGGGCACCGGCTCCGGCGCGGGTTCAGGCTCGGGCTCGGGCGTCGCCACGGGCTGTGGTTCGGGCTTTGGTTCGGGCGCAGGTTTCGGCTCGGGTGTCGGTTCCGGCGTCGGCTCCGGCTCGGCCGCGGGCCGCTGTGAGGGACGCACGAACTTGGGAGGGGGCGCGTCGGCGGCGGGCGCAGCCGCCTCGGGCTGCCGCTGCGGGGCCACGCGATCGTCTGCTACCCGGTCCACGGCAGCCTGTTCACCAGCAGGCAGGGTGACGTCGAGACGACGCTCGAGCCGCTCGAGGCGTTGCAACACGGCCGATTCGGCATCGGAAGCCGAGGGCAGCAACATACGCGCGCACATCACCTCGAGCAGCAGGCGCGGGGCAGTCGCACCGCGCATCTCCCCCAACCCCGAATGGACGATCTCTGCGTACCGCGCCAAGGTCGCCGAACCGATGCGCTGCGACTCCTCGTGCAACCGCTCGAGCACGTCACCGGGCACGTCGACGAGTCCGCGCTCTCCCGCGTCGGGAACCGCTCTGAGCAGAATCAGATCGCGGAGCCGTTCGAGAAGGTCGGTGGCGAACCGTCGTAGATCATGACCGGCGTCGACGACCTTGTCGATGGTTCCGAACAGCGACCCACCGTCTCCCGCGGCCAGTGCGTCGACGGCTTCGTCGATGAGGGCGACGTCGGTGACACCGAGCAGCGAAAGGGCCCGCGGGTAGGTCACGCCCTCCGGGCCAGCACCTGCGAGCAACTGGTCGAGCACACTGAGCGAGTCACGCGGTGACCCGCCGCCTGCCCGGATGACGAGCGGAAATACCGGATCTTCGACCGCCACGGCCTCTTGTGCGCAGATCTTTTCGAGCAGACCTCGCATCGTCGACGGCGGCAAGAGACGAAACGGGTAGTGATGCGTTCTGGACCGAATCGTCGGCAGCACCTTCTCGGGCTCCGTCGTGGCGAAGATGAAGACGAGATGCTCCGGCGGCTCTTCGACGACCTTGAGCAGAGCGTTGAAGCCTGCCGTCGTGACCATGTGGGCTTCGTCGATGATGAAGATGACGTAGCGCGATTCAGCCGGTGCGTACACGGCCTTGTCGCGGAGATCGCGGGCATCGTCCACGCCGCCGTGACTGGCCGCGTCCATCTCGACGACATCGAAGTTGCCCGGACCGCCCGGGGCGAGTGCCACGCACGAGTTGCACACACCGCAGGGCGTCGACGTCGGGCCTTCCGAGCAGTTGAGCGATCGCGCCAGAATGCGTGCCGACGAGGTCTTTCCGCATCCCCGGGGCCCGGAGAAGAGGTACGCGTGGTTGATCCGATTGGCGTCGAGCGCGACGGACAGGGGTTCGGTGACATGCTCCTGACCGACGACCTCGGCGAACGTCGCGGGACGGTACTTCCGGTAGAGAGCCACGGGTCAGAGGGTACCGGCGGTCACCGACACCGGCAGCGATGCCCCGGCACAGCCGAAAAGGACCGCCTCGCGCACTCGGTCCCACCGGCTATGGCCGTTCCGTGTCGAGTCTTCTCGGCGCACTGGTCAGGAGATGAGGCGAGCTCCGAAGGGGTTGTCGAGCATGATCTTCCAACTGTCGTCGACCTGGCGGCGCAGGGTAGCCACCGACAGTCCGCTGTCGACGATCGGTGTGCCGTCGGCGGCGGTGCCGCTCATCGTCCACGGCGCAATATGCACCGCGATGTCGCCGGTGGTCATGACCTCGTGTCCGTCGTCATACCTGAATTCCGGTTTTGCCGCGGCGAAGGCCGCGAACCCGGCCCGCAAATGCTGCTCACCGCGTACGGGTTCGCCGGGCTCGAATGCCACCACCGCGTCGTCGACGTAGAAGGACATGACGGTGTCGATATCGCCGCGTTCGAGGGCAGCGGTCATCGCGGAGACAGTGTCGATCACGTTCTGTTGCACAAGTACTCCTCGGTTCGAGAACTGCGGGTAGTCGATGGTTCGCCGACAATCGTAGCTCAACATTCTGATCATGCAAATGTTTACGGGTATGCTGGCAGACATGAAACGCGCGGTGGGAAAATCTACGTGCCCGATGAACATGTTCCTCGAGGTATTCGGGGATCCGTGGACGTTGCTGGTGCTGCGCGACATGCTGCTGGTCGGCAAACGACGTCCGGTGGAGTTCCTCGACTCCGACGAACGGATCTCGACCAGCGTGCTGATGGATCGACTCAAGCGACTCGAAGCCGCCGACCTGGTAAACCGAGTGGGCGGTAGCGAACGCAACCAGGTCAAGTACGTCCCGACCACAAGAGCTGTCGACGCGCTGCCGGTGCTCTTCGAGATGGTCTTGTGGAGCATGGAACACGAACCGCAGGCTCAACCACTGGAACGGGTGATGACCCGTATCCGCTCCGCGCCCGGGGCTTACATCGCCGAGATCCGCGCCGAACTCGAACGCGAGATGAGCGAATCGGCTCGGATGGATGCCTAGGACCGCAGCGCCCGCACCATCCGGATACTCGTCAGTTCGATACTGCGTCGGCCGTTCGCCCGCAGCGACCATGCGTGCACGACGCCTGCGTCGAGAACCGCATCACGCAACTCGTCCCTGACAATTCCCGACTTTCGGTCGACGAGGTCGACAGCAACAGGTTCGCCGTGCGAGACCGCACCGGCCAGTACGACGCAATCGCGGGCCGGCAACCCAGCCCCGGCCCGCAGCCTGTGTGCCACACGGTCGAGATCGACCTCGACGGGCGTTCCGGACACGAGGTGGGCGGCCAGCGTCGCTGGATCGAAACCCGTGCGTTCGATCAACAGGGATCGGTCAGCGAAGCTGCTCGGGGTCGCCTTCGCGGAGGTAGGAGAACCTGCCGTGGGTGTGAGCGGCGCGTAACCACAATCGAACATCGCCTCGGCGATTCCGTGGCGACGCGCGCAATCGTTGATCAGGTACTCCAGCGACTGTGGAATGACCGTTGCAGCGGTGTCGGACAGCTCCGCCAGTAGCCCTTCGGCGGTTCCCCCGGCGTCGAGGCATCGGTGCACCGAGGTCGGGGTGAACCGCCACGTCGACGCCGCGTCCTTCGATTCGGCTTCGGCCGATGCTGTCAGAAGGGCCGAAATCCGGTCGCTCACCGGGCCTGCCACCACCGCAGTGAGGTCAGGCAGCAGGTGCAGCGTGCACGCCGAGGAGTCGACGATTCTCCGCGCCGCCGGTTTCAAGGCGAGCACGACGTCCTCGACCTCCGCCGAAACGAGTCGCCCCAGTTCCGACGACAGTTCGCTCGGAGACCCATCGACCAGAACTCCGAGGATCATTGCCTCGCGCCAGATCGCGGCGACGTCACCGGGCTGGGCTTCGTCGACGAGATCGGGCATGGCCCACTCGAAGAACGCCGCCGCCTCGCGCTCCGAGCCGACACCGGCAGATGGCATCTCGGCGATCATTCGGTGTCGCAGACGGGTGGTCGACGGCCAATGCGGGGTCATCCGCAGCACCGGGGTTGCCTTGTCCTTCGACGGAGCCCTGTTCGTCGGCGATCCTCCCGAGCACCACCACAGCGCCACCGATCGTGCCCATTTCACCTCGCGTTCAGATTCGCGCCAGGCAGCCAACGAGGTAGTACATCGGGCGAGGTCGCCCTCGGCGGTGATCAGCCCGGCAGCCGCACCGAGGGTGAGCACGAGTTCGACGACGAGCTCATCGTCTTTGACGGTCTTGGCCAGCGACTTCACCACCCGGGCCCCGATTCCGCGCGATTTGAGCACGGGGACCGAACCCGAATCCACCTCGGTGAGGACCGCATCGGCGGTATCGCAGTATCGGGCGAGCGCCAGTTGTTGCGAGGACGGTGGGGACACCCGGATCGGCCGCAGAGGCGGCGGCGCCAGGTGCGGGACCGTGTCGATATCGATCGTGCGCCCATCCAGCGGTGAGGTCCGATAGCTGTGTGCGGCGCTGGGCCAGACGATTCCGCGGTCGACGAGTTCGGCGAGCGCCCGGTCGATGTCTTCGGTGGTGTTTTTGCCGCCCTCGTCGAATCGGGCCCCGAGCTCGGCCCGTGTGCAGTTCTCGTCCAACGCTGCAAGCACGAGCAAGGCGCTACGGTCGACCGATCGCAGCGCTGCCGTGATCGACCGCGGCGTGTGCAGCAGGTATTTCAGCGAGTCGAAGGTGCGGGGCGGCGGATCGAGCGCGACGTCCCGGCGCAGCCGCAGCAGCGTTTCAAGCCGATCGGCACCGAGACCAGCGAGCCAATCCTCGTACGTCGTCACTTCTTCTTTGCTGCCGCCTTTGCGGCCTTCTTGAACTCCCGGACCTCGAGCAGAGACTGCGCGTCGACGACATCGGCGATCGATCTGCGGGCTCCCTCGTCACCGTAAGCACCTGCGGCGCTGCGCCAGCCCTCCGGTGTGACACCCATCTGCTTACCGAGCAGAGCCAGGAAGATTCGCGCCTTCTGGTCGCCGTACCCCGGCAAGGCTTTGAGACGTTTCAACACTTCTGCGCCATCGGGGTCGCCGCGTCGCCAGATCTGATCGGGCTTGCCGTCGTAGTTCTCCACCAGATACTCGGCGAGCCCTTGGATTCGCTTGGCCATGGACCCCGGAAACCGGTGCACGGCAGGCGTTGTGGCGCACACGGCTGCGAACTCTTCCGGATCGGCCGCGGCAATGGTGTTCACCTTCAGATCACCGAGCCGGTCGACGAGTTTCTTCGGGCCGGCGAACGCCGACTCCATCGGCACCTGCTGATCGAGCAACATCCCGATCAGCAGCGCGAACGGATCCTCGGCGAGGAGCGCATCGGCCTCGGGGTCGCCGACCAGGTGCAATGTGACAGACATGACCTCGATCATGTCACTTCTCCGGCACTGCCGTCGATCTAGGTGATCGACACCAGTTGAGTGATGTCGTCGAACGGGAGTGGGCCGTCGACGATGGCTCCCACCGTGGCACTGTTGAGGATGATGGACCCGCCGTGGTTGTCGAGGAATGCCGTGTCGGCCGCATCACGACCGGTCGCGATGCGTACGAGAGTCGAACGCGGTGCCAGGCACGTGGCATCGACCACTCGCCACTGACCGTCGACGAACGCCTCGGCGACGGCATGGAAGTCCATCGGGTCACAGCCCGGCGCGTAGACGGCCACGAGCCTGGCCGGCACGTTCACCGCGCGCAGCAGCGCGACAACCAGATGCGTGTAGTCGCGGCAGACTCCGGCACCGGCGAGCAGCGTGTCGGCGGCTCCATCGATCGGATCACTGCTGCCGGGTACGTAACTCAACCGTGAACCTACCCACGAGGACACCTCGGCCAGCAACTTCTCCGACGGCTCGTAGGATCCGAATTCTGTTGCAGCGAAACCGAAGAACTTGTCCGCCTCGGCGTAGCGACTCGGCCGCAGATACAGCGACAGGTCGTAGTCGGAGACGGGCGCCGGATCGGCGTTGCCGTAGATGGTCGCCGAGTACGAGACCTCGAGCTTGCCCACACCGCAATACAGCTTGTGGATGCGAGTGCCGTGCGCACCACTGATCTCCTGGGCGTCGACGGGCTGGCCATCGAGGCTGAACGAGAGCGCTTCCCACACGTCGGCTCCGGGATGTGGGGCGATGGCGATCTGGAACTCGAGGGTGCTGGCCTCGGTGACATCCACGTCGAGATAGGCCGAGACGTCACGTTTCATTTGGCTGATACTGCCACCAGTGGGCTCTGTGTGCAGTTCGAGTGCCCCCTCGGTCACGACTCCTCCGGGCGGAACTCGCCGGTGACGAGAAAGATGACGCGTTTGGCCACTTCCACGGTGTGATCGCTGAACCGTTCGTAGAAGCGCCCCAGCAGCGTGATGTCGACCGCGGCCGCCACCCCGTGCGGCCAGTCCGGCGCGGAGGTCAGGGTGAACAGGCTGCGGTGCAGCTCGTCCATCGCCTCGTCCTTGGTCTGCAGTTCGGCGGCCAGATCGGCATCGCGGCCCAGCAATACCGCGCGCGTGGCGTGCGCTTGGTCGACCGCGACGCGGCCCATCTCGGCGAACACACCCTCGACCTCGGGCGGCAGCACGTGGGCGGGGTGACGACGGCGAGCCAACTCGGCGATGTGTATCGCGAGCCCACCCATCCGTTGCAGGTCAGCGACGATATGGATGCCGCTCACGGTACTTCGAAGGTCCATTGCGACAGGAGCCTGGAGTGCGAGCAAAGCAAAAGCCTTCTGCTCCCACTCCACGGCGAGCACGTCGATCGGTTCACGGCCACTGATGGTCTCTTCGGCCAAGGTCAGGTCGGCAGTCAACAACGCGCGAGTAGCCGACGCCATGGCGATCTCGGCCAAGTGGCACATCTGCGCCAGGTCGGATGCCAGATCGTCGAGTTGAAGGGTATAGGACTCACGCACGGCGGCCAGCCACCTCGTGATCGTTCGCGTTGTTCAGCATTGTCGTTGATCCTCATCGTTGCGCGTTCGCACTCTCATACCCGGAACACGCTCTTTCTACACCCCCTTGCGCAGATATGGGACGATTGCGCCCTGTGACGGTTCTGAAGTCGGTCCTGCTGTTCGGCGTGGCGGCCCTGTTCGAGATCGGCGGTGCCTGGCTCGTTTGGCAGGGCGTGCGCGAGCACCGCGGTTGGATCTGGATCGGCGCCGGGGTGATCGCCCTCGGCCTGTACGGGTTCGTCGCGACCCTGCAGCCCGACGCCAATTTCGGCCGCATTCTCGCGGCCTACGGTGGCGTGTTCGTCGTCGGTTCCCTTGCTTGGGGCATGGTCGCCGACGGTTTCCGCCCGGACCGGTGGGACATCACCGGTGCCTCGATCTGTCTGATCGGCGTGGCAGTGATCATGTACGGGCCGCGCTGAGAACGCACGACCCGTACATGGGGGGTCATCGGCAGTTGGTCGGCGCAGGTACGCCGTAGAAGCGATCCTTCAACCAGGCCTGCGCCTCTCCCATGCCGAGGAAACCTGGAACGGCCGGAATGACATGGCCTGCACCGGATCCTGGCACGAGTGGCGGGAGGTTCATGGCACTGAACTGAACCGTTGCACCCTGACCGCACCAAGCTCCGGCGAGTTCTTCGGCCTGACCGTAGGGAACGATATCGTCCGAGGTGCCCGATTGAATCAGCACCGGTGCACTGGGAGTGCGCTCGCCGATCTTGTTCTTGGCGAGAACCTCCTTCGCCTCCGGAAGGCGATCCAGGATGACCGACAGCGGCTCGCCGCTGTTGGTGTACTGCTGCGTACGACGTAGTCCGACAGTCAAAATCGTCTCACCGGCGCACTGATTTGCCACCATGTTCAGCATTGATCGACCGGCGTCGTTGATGTTTGCGTCCACCAACGGTCGCAGGTGGGGGTCCGATTCGAGCAGCCCGTTGAGCGTGTAGCCGATGACGCCCGTGAGGATGGTGCCGTCGACCTGTTCGAGCACCTTCTTCAGATCGGCAGGCGGTGCACCCGCGTACGTTCCGACGAGGTCCAGCTCGGGAGCGTACTCATCGGCGAGCTCGGCGGCTGCGGCGGCTGCGCCGCCGCCTTGCGAGTAGCCGTACGCGCCGACCGGGCCGTTCCCGGAGATCTTGGTACCCGACAATCGCTGCGCCGCACGCGCTGCGTCGAGCACTGCGTGCGCCTCGGCCGCGCGGTTGACGTAGGTGTGTGCGCCGGGGGTGCCGAGACCGTCGTAGTCGGTGATCACAACGCCGTATCCCTGGACGAGGAACGAATAGGCGGCGAGCACCTCGTACTCGACCATTGGGCCGATCGGCGGGGTGTAGGTGATGAGGTGGTTGAGCATCTTCGACGGCGCGCACTGGTCGCCCTGCCCCTGCGTGCCGGGCGCGACCACGACGAGCGGACGCGGCCCGGGGCCCGTCCATTCGGCTGCCGGGTCGATGTAGGTGCCTGTCACTGCATTGGCTTCGCCATTGGAATCGTTGCTGCGGTACATGATTCGGGTTGCCACACCCGGCAAAGTCCCGCCGATTGAGGGTAGCGAGATCGCAAGGTGCGATGGCTCCGAGCGGATCAGGTCCCCCGGCGAACCTGCGGGCAGTGGACTCGGCGGCAGATAGAAGTCCGACTCCACCGTCGAACCGGTGGACGATCCCGACGGGGGCTGGGCGAGCGCGCCGGGCGTCGCCATGGTCGCCGTAAGCAAGGCAGCACCGATCGCTGCACCAAGAACCCGTGACACTCGCATGTAACCCCCGTTGATCTCTGTTCGGCGCCCGCGGACTTACCGGGCAGTAGTAACGCTCCGGAGGCACGTTACGTGAGGAAGCCCACAGCGCCAAGGCCAGGGTCGCGCCGATCACTACCGCACTGAGCACACTTGGGACCGTGCACAACGGGAGCGGCATGCACGATGAAAATCGGTCGTACTTGTTGTGCCGAACAACAATCAGCGACGGCAGCCGTGCATCGCAGCTTTGGTCTCCGCAATCTCCTCGCTCGTGAACGCTCGCCCCGGGAGCGGAGTGACGACCCCGGCCTCGGCGCGTAAACCGTCGAGCATGATCGTGAAGTAGCGCCGCCAGTTCGACGGTTCGATCACACAACTCAGTTCGGCGGCGGCGGCCACCATTGCGATGATCGCGAAGAAGTCGTTCACCTCGACATCCGCACGAAGGGCACCCGATTCACGTGCCCGAAGAACGATTCTCTCGATGAACGGGTCGATACGTTCGCGCATCCTCGCGATACCCATGCGCCCCTCGTCCGTGCCCATCAAGACGTCGTTGAGCCCCCGGTCGGCCGAGATCCCCTCACAGACCCTCTCGAGCAACATCGCGAGGCCATCCCAGGCGTCGTCGATCCCGAGACTTTCCTGAGCGATGAGCAGTACGTCCTCGAGACGCTGCTCGAAGACACCGTCGATGAGGTTCTCCTTGCACGCGAAACGTCGGTAGACCGTCCCTACGCCGACTTTGGCGTGGGCCGCTACCTCGTCGAGCGTGATGTCGATGCCGCGCGTGGCGAACAACTCGCGTGCCGCGTCGATGATGCGTCGGCGATTGCGTTCGGCGTCGGCCCGCAGCGGCTTGTCGACACCGATCGCCGATGTGTCCGCTCTCACAGTCATTGATGTCCGTTTCATCCGATAAGTGGAGGCGTCTCCTCCGGTTAGCTGCTACCTTCGTGGCATAAGCGGAGGATACACCTCCGAATAGTCGATCAGGGGACATCATGACCGCACTGACACCAGACGATGTGTCGTCGTCGGAACACACCGGGGACGACACCACCGCAGCCAAGTCGCACCGCAACCGCTGGCTCATTCTGGCCACCCTCGGCCTCGCCCAGCTGATGGTGGTGCTCGACGCCACCATCGTGAACATCGCACTACCGGCAGCTCAGCTCGATCTGGGCTTCGACGACAGCAACCGATCCTGGGTGGTCACGTCGTATGCCCTCGCGTTCGGAAGCTTGCTGCTCTTGGGCGGACGACTGAGCGATCTCTTCGGTCGCCGCAACACATTCCTCGTCGGCCTGGTGGGCTTCGCCATCATGTCCGCGGCCGGCGGCGCAGCGGTGAACCTCGGCATGTTGGTCGCGGCCCGCGCCGGCCAGGGCGTCTTCGGCGCTCTGCTGGCCCCCGCCGCGCTCTCGCTCCTCGCGACCACGTTCACCGACCCGAAGGAACGAGCACGAGCATTCGGTATTTTCGGTGCTATCGCAGGCGGCGGCGGTGCATTGGGTCTGCTGCTCGGGGGCATGCTCACCGAATGGGCGAGCTGGCGCTGGAGCCTCTACGTCAATCTGTTCTTCGCAGCCTTCGCTTTCGTGGCCGGGTTCATCCTGCTCGCCAAGCACAAAGTCGACGTCCGGCCGCGGCTCGACATCCCCGGCACGGTGACCGTCTCCGCCGCGTTGTTCGCCATCGTCTACGGTTTCGCTCACGCCGAATCCGACGGCTGGTCAAACAACGTCACCATCGCGTTCTTGGTCGCCGGTGTCGTGTTGCTCGGAGCGTTCTTCGCCATTCAGAGGCGCGTCGAGCACCCACTGTTGCCGCTGCGAATCATCCTCGACCGGACGCGCGCAGGGTCGTTCCTCGCCGTCTTCGTCACCGGGGCAGGAATGTTCGCAGTGTTCCTGTTTCTCACGTACTACCTGCAGAACACGCTCGGCTTCACCCCGATCAGCACCGGCTTCGCTTTCATGCCGATGATCGTCTCGCTCATCATCACCGCCACGCTGTCCACCTCGATCGTGCTACCGCGCTTCGGACCGCGTGTGCTGATGACCACCGGCCTCATCTTGGCGGCTGCCGGGATGGGATATCTGACGCAGATCGGAGTCGACAGCAGCTATACGACGCACATCCTGCCCGGCCTTATCGTGATGGGCGCCGGCTTGGGAGCCACGATGGCACCAGCCATGCAGGGCGCTGTCTCGGGAGTCGACCCCGACGACTCGGGAGTCGCGTCGGCGACCGTCAACACGATGCAACAGATCGGCGGCTCCATCGGCACCGCCCTGCTGAGCACCATCGGGGCCACTGCGGCAGCGAACTACGTCACCGACAACGTCGCGACGGCAACCGATGCGCTCGCGCTGCAGGCCAATGCCGAGATCGCCAGCTACACCACCACATTCTGGTGGGCAACCGGCATCTTCCTGCTCGGGGCTGTCATCTCCGCCGTTGTCCTCAAGCCGGGGCTACTACCTGAGGCCCCCGAGGGCGCAGTGGTCGTCGGGCACTAGGCGCTTCGCGCATGTGAGTGGAAATACATAGTGGGACACGTATTTCCACTCACATGCGAAGCAGCTTTTCCGTTGCGGCGAGGAGCACGCAGGTCGCCACCCCGTCCATCGACTTCTCGAGCTCATCGAGCGACGGGAAGCTCGGAGCCAGTCGGATATTGCGATCCTCGGGATCGTTTCGATACGGAAAGGCCGAGCCTGCCGCGGTCAGCGCGATGCCGGCGTCCTTCGCCAGCTCGATGGACCGAGTCGCGGTGCCTTCGAGCACGTCGAGGGAGATGAAATAGCCACCCTTCGGCTCGGTCCACGAGGCGATCTTCGACGCACCTAGGCGGTCGTCGAGGATTTCCAGTACCCGCGCGAACTTCGGCGCCAGGATCTCGCGGTGCTTGGCCATGTGCGCACGGACACCCTCGGCATCACCGAAGAATCGCAGGTGACGCAACTGATTGAGCTTGTCCGGACCGATGCTCTTCTTGCCCAAATGCTGCTGGTACCACTCGAGGTTCGCGTCGGAGCCGCCCAGGAAGCTGACGCCCGCGCCGGCAAAAGTGATCTTGGACGTCGATGCGAAGACGAATGGACGATTGGCATTGCCGGCCTCGGCGGCCCAACCGAGAATGTCGTACGAGGGCGCGAATTCCTCGGTCAGCGGGTGCACTGCATATGCGTTGTCCCAGAACAACCGGAAATCCGGTGCGGCCGCGGGCATCGTCGCCAGCGTGCGCACCACGTTCTCGGAGTACACCGCGCCTGTCGGGTTGGCGTAGTTCGGGACGGCCCACATCCCCTTGATCAACGGATCCGACGCCACCAGCGTGGTGATCTCGGCGATGTCCGGACCGTCGGGAAGCATCGGAATCGGGATCATGTCGATGCCGAAGCTCTCGGTGATCGCGAAGTGGCGGTCATAACCGGGGGCCGGGCACAGGAAGCGAATGTTCGGTTCGGCCGACCACGGCCGCGGGGAGTCGGGCACGCCATGTAGCAGCGCCCACACCACGAGGTCCTGCATGATCTCGAGGCTCGCGTTGTTGCCTGCCAACAGGTTCTCGACGGGAATGCCCAGGAGCTCACCGAAGATTGCGCGAAGTTCCGGCAGACCCGCCAGGCCACCGTAATTGCGGCAGTCGGTGCCCTTGCCGTCGCGGTAGTCGTCACCGGGGAGCGTCAGCAGGTCGGCAGCGAGATCGAGCTGCTCCGGCGAGGGCTTGCCGCGGGTGAGATCGAGAGCGAGGTTCTCGGACTTCAGCTGGGAGTACTTCGCCGTCTGGCGCTCATGCTCCGAGGCGAGCTCCTCATGGTTCATCAACCCCAATTGGGTTTGCGCTGACATGTGGAGCGGCCTTTCCGTGTCGGGGCAGTTCGTGCAGACCCCTGAGCGTCTGGTCCCTGAAAGTAAAGGGGACCCCGCGCACCCGGCAGAGCCCGTTGACCCTTGCTGCCTTCCGGCCCTGGGGGAGTTCACAGGATGCGCGCCGCGCGGGATCCATTGAAGAGTGTAGCCGTCCCCTCCCCGCGGCTCATCGGTCCCCCTCGGCGGCTGCACCCGTGCCGGTTCCCGCCCTACCCCGCCGCACCCGTCCTACCCCGCCGCACCCGTCCCATCCCGCCGCATGAGTCCCACCCCGCCGCATGAATGGCACATTCAAGCCGTCTGGGCGTATGAATGGACCATTCATGCGGTCGCGGCCACCCCCGATACGGTCGCGGCCACCCCCGATACGGTCGCGGCCACCCCCCGAAGCGGTCGCGAGCAGCACCGATGCGGTCGCCGGGTGAGCCCATTTGGGATCTGGAGGGGGTTACCCGGTATGGTGATCCACGGAGGATTCGCCTAGTGGCCTATGGCGCTCGCCTGGAACGCGGGTTGGGTTAACGCCCTCAGGGGTTCAAATCCCCTATCCTCCGCCAGAAACCCCCGCAACTCATCGAGTTGCGGGGGTTTTCTCATCCGCTGCTCTTGTCGGTGGCTGCGTCGACGGTCACCGGCGGCGGCATCCGAGCGTGCGGTCCCGAACCCGAGGCCTGGCAGTTCAAGTTTCAGCCAGGGGACGGAAGCTGTCGGAATTCGGTTCCGGCTGCGCGCCGCGCCGTCTGTAGACCCGCATGAATGTGCCATCACAACGCTCAGACAGTTGCAATGGTCCATTCATGCGGCAAACGGCAAACGGCAAACGGCAAACGGCAAACGGCAAACATCAAACCGGCCAACCGGCAAACAGCAAACGCCAGAACCTCAGCGCGCCGACCACCCTCCGTCCATGGTGTACGACGCCCCGGTGACCATCCCGGCATCCGAGGACGCCAGCCACCCGACCAGGGAGGCGACCTCGGAAGGCTCGACGAGTCGCTTGATCGCACTCTCGGTCAGCATGACCTGCTCGAGCACCTGATGCTCGTCGATCCCGTGTGCCGCGGCTTGATCGGCAATCTGTCTCTCCACCAAAGGCGTTCGGACGTAGCCGGGGTTGACGCAGTTGCTTGTGACACCGCGCCCGCCGCCTTCGAGGGCGGTCACCTTCGACAGTCCTTCGAGGGCGTGCTTGGCGGTGACGTAGGCGACCTTGTACTGCGAGGCTCGCAGGCCGTGCACCGAGGAGACATTGACGATTCGGCCGAACCCACGCGAATACATGCCAGGCAGCACTGCCCGAATCAGCAGGAACGGCGCCTCGACCATCAACGTCTGGATTCGTCGAAATGCTGCGGGATCGAAATCGACTATCGGCGCGACGGTTTGGATCCCGGCATTGTTGACGAGGACGTCGACGTCGAGCGTCAGCTCCTCCAGGGGGGCCGTTTCCAGCAGGTCCACCGCCCAGGCGTCACCGCCCAGTTCCGACGCGAGTTCTTTGGCTGCGACCTCGTCGACGTCGGCGATGGTCACCGTCGCGCCACGCGCAGCCAGTTCGCGCGCGCACGCGGCCCCGATACCGGACGCTCCGCCTGTGACCAGCGCGGAACGTCCGGAAAGGTTCGTCACTTGAGGCCCGCCTTCAACAATTCGGCTTCGGTTGCGAGGTTCTTGGCGTCGGCGAGGTCGATCGTTTCCAGCGCCAGGCCCTTCGTTTCACGCGCTGCGAGAACGGCTATTACGGTGATGGCGCAGGCCCCGGCCAGGTACCACGCGATCGGTACCGCGGAGCTGTACCTGTTCAACAGCCACACCGCGATGATGGGTGCGAGCGAACCGGCCACGATGGACGTCACCTGGTACCCGAGGGACACACCGGAGTAGCGCATCCGCGTCGGGAACATTTCGGCCATGATCGCCGGTTGCGTGGCGTACATGAAGGCGTGGCAGACCAGGCCGATGATGATCGCGGCCATGATGACGGCGTTGTGGCCGCTGTTGAACATCGGGTACGCGAAGAAGCCCCAGGTGCCGGCTGTGATGGCGCCGAACATGTAGACCGGTCGTCGGCCGATGCGGTCGGCCAGCTTGCCGACGAGCGGGATGACTGCGAAGTGCACTGCGTGCGCGACGAGCATCCACCACAGGATCGTCTGGGTATCCGTCCCGACCTCGACCTTGAGGTAGGTGATCGTGAACGTGACGACGAGGTAGTACATGACGTTCTCGCCGAACCGCAGGCCCATGGCCGTGAACACCCCGCGCGGGTAACGCTTGAGCACCTCGAAGACGCCGTACGACGCGGCCTTGATGACCTCGGCCTGCTTCTGCGCCTCGAGGAAGATCGGGGCGTCGGTCACCTTGGTGCGGATGTAGTAGCCGACGAAGACGATGACGGCGGAGAGCCAGAAGGCAACGCGCCAGCCCCAGCTGAGGAAGGCCTCGTCGGACAGTGTGGCGGTGAGGACAAGCAGCACGACGGTGGCGAGCAGGTTGCCGGCGGGCACCCCCGCCTGCGGCCAGCTGGCCCAGAAGCCACGTGATTTGTTGGGACTGTGCTCGGCCACCAACAGCACCGCACCACCCCATTCACCGCCGACCGCGAAGCCCTGGATGAAACGGAGCGCCACGAGGAGGGCGGGGGCCCAGTAGCCGATCTGGTTGAACGTCGGTAGGCAGCCCATGAGGAATGTTGCGCCGCCGACGAGGACGAGACTGAACTGGAGCAGCTTCTTGCGACCGTGTTTGTCACCGAAGTGGCCGAAGACTATTCCGCCGAGCGGTCGGGCGAAAAAGCCGACGGCGTAGGTGACGAAAGCGGCGAGGATGGCGTCGAGCTCGCTGGTGCCGGCTGCGAAGAACACCTTGGAGAAGACCAGGGTCGCGGCGGTTCCGTAGAGGAAGAACTCGTACCACTCGACGATGGTGCCGGCCATCGATGCCCCGACGACCTTCTTGAGCCCGGTGGGGGTGGCGTCCGGGTCCGGGCCTCCCGGTGTGTGTTGGTCGACGCTCATGCTGCTCCCTCAGTGATGTGGCTTCAGTGATGTGGATTCGCAGGCGTGGCGATTGTGACTGCGCCCACATCGAAATCGATAAGCCCGAGTATCGATGCATACAAGTGCGCACCACAATGACCAACAACGCACCCATGATCTGCAAGAATGCACACGTGACTTTCGGTCAGGCAGATTCCGGCAGGCTACCCAGCGCAGACGACCTGCTGATACTGCTCGCTGTCGGCCGTACGGGCAGGTACAACGCCGCGGCCGACATTCTCGGGCTCAACCACACCACCATTTCCCGACGGATCGCCGCCCTGGAAACGAGCCTCGGTGGCCGCGTCCTGGCCAGGTCCGGTAGCGGATGGGAACTGACCGCACGCGGCCGAGACGCGCTGACCGCAGCCGAGAACATCGAAGCGGCGGTCCGATCGTTGATCGGCCCGAACGAAGACGCCGAGGGTGTCGTGCGAGTCTCCGCGACGGACGGCTTCAGCGCGTTCGTGATCGCACCGGCCGTTGCGCAGGTCAGGCGTCGTCATCCGGGGATTTCCGTCGAGATCGTCGCCACCACGCGACGAGCCTCGCAGCAGCGCTCGGGAATGGATGTCGAGATCGTCGTCGGGGAACCACAGGTGCACCGGGCGGAAGCGGTCAAGCTCAGCGACTACTACCTCGGCCTCTATGCCTCGCAGACCTACCTCGACGAAAACGGCACGCCGGAATCCAAGGACGACCTACGCGCCCATCCCCTGGTCTACTTCATCGACTCGATGCTGCAGGTGGACGATCTCGATATCGCACCCGGTTTTGCGCCGTTCATGCGTGAATCGGTGACCTCGACCAATGTCTTCGTCCACGTCGAGGCGACCCGCGCGGCAGCCGGGATCGGCCTGCTCCCCTGCTTCATGGCCGACCGCCACGACGACCTGATCCGCCTGCTCCCACAGGAGGTGGCCGTGCGGTTGGACTACTGGCTGGTCTCGCGAGCGGAGACGCTACGACGACCCGAGGTGGCACACGTCGTCGACGCCATTCGGTCGTCCGCGGCGGCGCAGCAGTCCGCGCTACTCGGCCACCCGGAAAGGACACCGTCGTGACGTCAGGCCGCTTCGCTCCGAGTCCCTCGGGTGACCTGCATCTGGGCAACCTGCGCACGGCGCTGCTGGCATGGCTCTTCGCGCGTTCGACCGGCCGTCGGTTCCTGATGCGCATGGAGGATCTCGATCGCGTCCGCGAGGGCTCCGAGGCCCGGCAACTCGCGGACCTGCGGGCAATCGGGTTGGACTGGGACGGACCGGTGGTGCGTCAGTCGCAGCGCACCGCGCTCTACGAGAACGCGATCGCGTTCCTCACCGCAGCCGGCCTGACGTACGAGTGTTTTTGCACGCGTCGGGAGATTCTCGAGGCGGCGTCAGCTCCGCACGCTCCGGCCGGGGCTTATCCCGGAACCTGCCGGAATCTGACCGACGCGCAGAAATCAGCGCAGACCCGTCCGCCGGCCCTGCGTCTGCGCGCCGAGGTGACCGAATTCGCCGTCGACGACGTCGTGGTCGGAAGGTTTCACGGGCAGGTCGACGATGTCGTGCTCCGCCGTGTAGACGGCGTGCCCTCCTACAACCTCGCTGTCGTCGTCGACGACGGAGATCAGGGGGTTGACCAGGTGGTGCGCGGCGACGACCTGTTGTCGTCCTCGCCGCGTCAGGCATATCTGGCCACGCTGCTCGGCATCACGGTTCCGACCTACGCGCACGTGCCGCTCGCGCTGAACTCGCAGGGAAACAGGCTTGCCAAGCGCGACGGCGCAGTCACGCTCGAGGATCAAGCCGCGCTGGGATTGGGGCCTCGGGACGTGCTCTCGATCATGGCTCAGTCGCTCGAGCTCGCCGCTCCGGACGAGCCCGTCACGGTTGAGCAGCTGCTGCGACGCTTCGATCCCGCCGCACTTCCCCGCACCCCGTGGATTTTCGAGACATAAAGGACGCGATTCTCTCCTGGGGTTTTGTCGTGCTTGGATTGGCGAGTGACAGCTCAGAAATTCGAAGACGCACCCGGAGCCGTGGCGCGATTCGCCCACGTCAGCCGTGGTTACTATCCGACGCTCGTGGCCCTGTTCACGGCGGTCCTCATCATCTCGAATGTGACGGCGAGCAAGGGCGTCGCGTTCTTCGGTGATTCCAGTTTCTTCCTCGGCCCGTTCCAGGTGTTGCCGATCAATACCGACGGCGCATTCTTCCTGTTCCCTCTCGCTTACATCCTCGGCGATGTGCTCAGTGAGGTCTACGGCTTCAAGGCGACCCGACGTGCGATCTATCTCGGCTTCGGGTCGATCATCTTGACGGCGGTGTGCTTCTTCATCGTCATCGAACTCCCGGTGGCGGGCTTCTACGAGAATCAGGAAGCCCTCGAAACGGTGGTCGGGGTCGTGCCACGCCTCGTACTTGCAGGCCTGGCGGGCTATTTCGTCGGGCAGATGCTCAATTCGCTCGTCCTCGTTGCCATCAAGGAACGCACCAAGGAAAAGCACCTGTGGGCGCGCCTGATCGGGTCGACGATCGTCGGCGAGTTTTTCGACACGCTGATCTTCTGCGCCATTGCCGCGGGCGTCATCGGCATCACGACGTGGCACGACTTCATCAACTACGTCATCGTCGGATTCGTCTGGAAGACCCTCGTCGAAATTCTCGTGTTGCCCATTACCTACCAGGTCATCGGCTACATCAAGAAGCGTGAGCCCACCTACCAGCAGCCCGTGAACGCGTAACCACTTTCTCTTTCGAGCAGGGCCCGACCGCACAGCCGGTCGGGCCCTTATTCGTCGCCCGAGCGCGCGTCCCCGACACGTATTACGGCGCCGTCGAAAACTGCGCCATTGACAAATGGCATGGTTAGGGTGAGTCTGATCTCATGACTGAGTCCCACAACGCTCGCGCCGTCGTAACCGGCGCGGGCAGCGGCATCGGCCGCGCCTTCGCACTCGAACTGGCCAAGCGCGGAGGTGAGGTCGTCTGCGCGGACATCTCCCTTGCCCGCGCCGAGGAAACGGTTCGACTCGTCGTCGAGAACGGCGGCACCGCCCACCCCGTCGTCTGCGACGTCGCCTCTCGCGAACAGGTCGAGGACCTCGCCCTCTTCGCCGAACTGACCTTCGGCGCGGCACCCACCCTGGTGATCAACAACGCCGGAGTCGGGATCGGCGGCACACCCGTCGGTGACATCGGATTCGACAACTGGAACTGGGCCCTCGGCATCAACCTGTGGGGCGTCATCCACGGCTGCGAGATCTTCACCCCCGGCATGCGGGCCGCCGGGAAGGGCGGATTCATCAACGTCGCCTCCGCCGCAGGGTTCGCCGCGGCCCCGCTGATGGGCCCGTACAACGTGGGCAAAGCAGGCGTGATGTCGCTGTCGGAGACCATGGCCGCCGAGCTGTCCGGCACCGGCATTCGCGTCACCGTGCTGTGCCCTACGTTCGTCAAGACCAATGTCGCGATCGACGGCCGGATCACCGACACGGGCGCAAAGCTGGCTGGAAAGCTCATGGCGAGCACCGGTTTCAGCCCGGAACGCATCGCCGTGGACACCTTGAACAAGTACGACCGCGGACGCCTCTATGTCGTCCCGCAGATCGACGCCAAGCTCATCTGGCGTCTCAAACGCATCGCACCGGCCCTCTACACCCGCACCCTCGGGCTGCTGGGGCGGTTCGCACCACAGGAATCAACCGAGAAGGCAGGAGTCTGACATGGCGTTCGATTTCGACGACATGCTCGTCAAGATCAAGGACAAGCAGTGGGCGTTGGCCGATATCGACTGGGACGCACCGGGTGCCGAGACCATCAGTGACGAACTGTGGACCAAGCTCAAGCCGTTCATGGCTGACCTGATGTGGATCGAGAACGTCGGTGCGCGCGGCTTCGCGGCCATGGCGCAGAAGGCTCCGACCGACACGCTCAAGGAGATCTACACCTATTTCCATGCCGAGGAGCAGAAGCACGCCAATGCCGAACTCGCGCTGATGCGTCGGTGGGGCATGCTCGACGGCGACGAGATCCCACAGCCCAACGTCAACGTCAAACTCGTCATCGACTGGCTGGACAAGTACTCCGACCAGACCTCGCTGGCCGTCCTCGGCACCGTCATCCCGATGCTCGAGGTCGCGCTCGACGGCGCATTGGTGAAGTTCATCGTCGACGAGATCGACGACCCCGTCTGTCAGGAAGTGTTCAAGAGGATCAACTCCGACGAATCTCGCCATCTCGCAGTCGATTTCCAGGTCATCGAGCTTCTCGGCCATGCCAAGATGCGCAAGATCCTGGTCGAGACCGCCGGCGCCTGGATGAATCCGTCGCTGATCATCGGGACGTTGCGCTACATCCCACTGTTGAACAAGATGCGTGACAACATCGTGGCCATGGGCGTCGATGAGGAGCGCCTCTACACCGCAATGCGTCGATTCAAGAAGGTCGGCGAGAGAAGCGAATTCCCGAATCGCCTACCGATGTACCGCTTCATCAGCTGGCACTCCGGGGTCGTCATCAACCGGGCACATCCGTACCACAAATTCGCCGACTCCCTCGTCAAGATCACCGCCAAATATCCCAAGCGAATGCTGCGGCCCCAGCCGACCTGGTCCAAGGAACTCACCTACGAGCCGGTCGCATGAGCAAGACTGGCCCACTCCCACTTTCGGTCGCCATCATCGGCGGCGGCTTCGCCGGGATCGGCACCGCAATCAGACTCAAGCAGAAGCGCATCGACAACATCGCGGTGTTCGAGCGCGGAACGGCTGTCGGCGGGACCTGGCGCGACAACACCTACCCCGGCGCGGCATGCGATATCCCGTCCCGCCTCTACTCCTACAGCTTCGCGCCCAATCCCGACTGGTCGCACACCTACTCCGGCAGCGCCGAAATCCTGCAGTACATCGAGCGCATGGTCGAAGACTTCGGCGTACGTCCATTCCTGCGGCTCGGCCACAATGTCACCGGTGTGAGCTGGATCGACGCCGAACAGGTGTGGGAGCTCTCGTTCACCGACCAGGTCCCGGTACGAGCACGATCGGTGGTGATGGCCTCCGGCCCGCTCGCCAACGCGAGCTTCCCGTCCATCCGCGGCATCGAATCCTACGAGGGTCACAAGATCCACAGTGCCCGCTGGGATCACGACTACGACTTCACCGACAAGAAGGTGGCTGTCATCGGCACCGGTGCGTCCGGAGTCCAGATCGTGCCCGAGCTCGTGAAGGTCGCGAAATCGGTGAAAGTCTTCCAACGCACGCCCGGTTGGGCTCTGTCGCGTACCAATTTCGCAACCAGCCAGCGCACCAAGGACATCTACCGGCGCTTCCCCGCCACCCAGACGCTCGCCCGCAAGGCCTGGTTCTGGGGACACGAGTCCGTCGCGCTCGGGGTGGTCTGGAATTCGCCACTGACCCGCGTCGTCGAAGGCGTCGGAAAAATGCATCTCCGACGCCAGGTCAAGGACCCCTGGCTGCGACGCCAGCTCACCCCGGACTTCCGTGCCGGGTGCAAGCGGCTGCTCATGACGAGCGCCTTCTACCCCGCGCTGCAGAAGGACAACTGCACGTTGGTGACGTGGCCGATCGCCAGGTTGGCGCCGAAGGGAATTCGCACCGTCGAGGGCATCGAGCATCAGGCCGACGTCATCGTCTTCGCGACCGGGTTCGATGTGTCCAAGACGGGTACGCCGGTACCCGTCACCGGTCGAGATGGGCGCGTGCTCGCCGACGAGTGGAGCTCAGGCGCCAAGGCCTACAAGTCGATCGCGGTCTCGGGCTACCCGAACATGTACTTCACGTTCGGCCCGAACTCGGGACCGGGCCACAGTTCGGCGCTGGTGTACATGGAAGCTCAGATCGACTATCTCGTCGACGCGATCTCCTACGGACTCGCCCGCGAGGCCGTGTTGGACGTGCGAGCGGACCGTCAACTCGACTACAACACCGATCTGCAGCGACGCCTGCAGAAGACGACGTGGAACTCGGGCTGCTCGAGCTGGTACCTCACCGAGGACGGATTCAACGCGACGATGTTCCCCGGCTTCGCGAGCCAGTACGTCGGCCAGCTCGCCGAGGTCGATTACGACGATTACACGGTGACGCAGTACCTACCGTCGGCGTCGGCGTCCCGCCTGGACGCTACCGTGTAGCAAAGCAGTCGTGCCGGCGGGAGGGCCTTTTCAGGTGGAGTATCGGATCGATGAACTTGCCCAGGCCGCCGGCACGACCACGCGCAACGTCCGCGCGTACCGCGAGCGTGGCCTGCTGCCACCGCCCGAGAAGCGTGGCCGTGTGGGGATCTACGGCGACTCGCACCTGGCCAGACTGCGTTTGATCGATCTCTTGCTGCAGCGCGGTTTCACCACCTCACACATCGGCGACTTCATCACGGGGTGGGAGAATGGCAAGGATCTAGCCGAGGTGCTGGGGCTGCAGAACGCCGTCACCGAGCATTGGTCCACCGACGATTCGCTCGAGATTCCGATGTCGCTGGTAGATGAGTTCCTCGGCGGGAGCGAGCAGTTGGGACGTCTGGAGGCACTCGGTCTGGTTCGCATGGAAGGTCAGACGTGTGTGTTCACCGACCGTGAACTCCTCGAAGGCATCATGTCCCTGTCCGAGTTCGGCTTTCGTATCGGAGCGCTCATCGATGTGCACGAGCGGATCCACCGTGCGATCGACGGCATCGCCAAGGACATGATCGCCACCGCGAAGGGCCATATCGTCGACGAGCACGGCGACGGTTGGCTACCCGGCGAGGACGAGGTCGGCTCGACGACGGACATGCTCGATCAGCTGCGTGAACTCGCGGTGCGGTCGGTCAACTCGCTCCTCGCGCGCAGCCTCGACGACAACCTGCAGCGCGAACTCGGCGACTACCTCACCGTAGCGATGGAGTCGAATAGAAGCGGCCCAGAAACTCGTCCTTGAACTCGTGAAAACTGCCCTGCAGGATCGACGCTCGAATATCGTCGACCAGTTTCACTGTGAATCGTTCGTTGTGGATGGTGCACAGCGTGGAAGCCAACATTTCCTTCGCCTTGAACAGGTGATGGATGTAGGCCCTGGTGTAGTGCGCGCACGTGTAGCAGTCGCAGTTCTCGTCGATCGGCGTGAAATCTCGGCGGTGCTTGGCAGTATTGATGTTGAACCGCCCCGTCGGGACGTAGATTGCCGCATTGCGCGCCACGCGTGAGGGATTGACGCAGTCGAAGGTGTCGGCGCCGTTCTCGATGGCAGTGAAGAAGTCGTCCGGCTCGCTGATGCCCAGCATGTGCCGCGGCTTGTGTTCGGGCAGTTCCTCGTTCACCCACCGGGTGATGGTGCCGAGATTCTGCTTCTCGAGTGCTCCCCCGATGCCGTAGCCGTCGAAACCCCGCCCGGTCTCCCCGGTGATGGTCTCGAGATCGTGAGCGGCCTTGCGGCGCAGATCCTCGTACTGCGCGCCCTGCACCACCCCGAACAGCGCCTGATACGGCTTGCCGACGCGTTCGGCGGTGAGCCGCTCGTGCTCGAGCACACAGCGCTCCGCCCAGGCCTGGGTGCGATCGACCGACAACTCCTGGTACCCGCGGGTGTTCATCAGAGTGGTGAGCTCGTCGAACGCGAACATGATGTCGGCGCCGAGCCGATGCTGAATCTGCATCGACACCTCGGGGGTGAAGCGGTGACGCGAACCGTCCAGATGCGATTTGAAGGTCACCCCGTCATCGTCTACGTGTGCGAGCCGTTCCTTGCCCTCGGCGATGACGTGGTCGGATTCGACGCGGTCCACCTCCATCGAGATGACCTTCTTGAAGCCCACCCCGAGTGACATCACCTGAAAGCCGCCGCTGTCGGTGAACGTCGGGCCGTCCCAGTTCATGAACGCACCCAGACCGCCCGCCTCGTCGACGATGTCCGAACCCGGTTGCAGGTACAGGTGGTAGGCGTTGGCGAGCACGGCCTGGGCGCCGAGTTCCTTCATCGCCTCCGGCAGGACCGCTTTGACCGTCGCCTTGGTGCCGACGGCGATGAACGCGGGAGTCGCGATGTCGCCGTGCGGGGTGTGGATCGTCCCCGTGCGACCGAGGCGGTCGTCGAGGCGGGTGTCGATACTGAAGAACGGGTCGTTCGGGGAGCTCACGGGCCCACCCTATGCGCTTCGCACATGTGCGCGGAAATACGTGTCAGGTCATGTATTTCCGCGCACATGCGCGGAGCGCCTAACTGAACTGCGAGGAATACAGCCGCTGGTACGCCCCGCGCTTCCTGAGGAGCGAATCGTGGTCGCCCTGCTCGACGATGTGGCCGTCCTCCATGACGACGATGAGATCGGCGTCGCGAATGGTGGAGAGCCGGTGCGCGATGACGAAACTCGTCCTGTCGCTGCGCAGGGCCGCGGTGGCCTTCTGCACGAGCAGTTCGGTACGGGTGTCCACCGAGCTGGTGGCCTCGTCGAGGATGAGGATCAGCGGCTTGGCGAGGAAGGCCCGGGCAATGGTGATCAGCTGCTTCTCACCTGCACTGACATTGTTGCCCTCCTCGTCGATGAGGGTGTCGTACCCGTTCGGCAGGGAGTGGACGAACTTGTCGACGTAGCTGACCCGTGCGGCCTCGAGAATTTCCTCCTCCGATGCGCTGGGGTCGCCGTAGGCGATGTTGTCGCGAATGGTGCCGCCGAAGAGCCAGGTGTCCTGCAATACCATGCCGGTTCGCTCGCGCAGCTCGTCGCGAGTCATCTCGCGGGTGTCGACTCCGTCGATGGTGATACGGCCGGAGTCGATCTCGTAGAACCGCATGATCAGGTTGACCAGCGTCGTCTTTCCGGCACCGGTCGGGCCGACGATGGCGACGAGATGTCCGGGTTCGGCGACGAGGGAGAGGTCCTCGATCAGCGGCTGGTCGTCGTGGTAGCGGAAGGAAACGTTCTCGAACGAGACCCGGCCGGTGTCGACTGCGGGAACACGCGCGTCCGCAGGGTCGGGCTTCTCGTCCTCGGCGTCGAGCAACGTGAAGATGCGCTCGGCGGACGCGACGCCCGACTGGACGAGGTTGACCAGTGCACCGACCTGGGTGAGGGGCTGGGTGAACTGACGCGAGTACTGGATGAACGCCTGCACCTCACCCAAACTGATGGTGCCCGACGCCACCCGCAGGCCACCGACCACCGCGATGATGACGTAGTTCAGGTTTCCGAGGAACATGATGGTCGGCATGATCATCCCGGAGATGAACTGGGCGCGGAAGCTCGACTGGAACAGCTTGTCGTTGCGCTCGCCGAATTCGCGTTCGACCTCGGCCTGACGGCCGAACGCCTTGACCAGCTCGTGCCCGGTGTAGGTTTCCTCGATCTGACCGTTGAGCTTGCCGGTGTGCTTCCACTGGTCGACGAAGTGCGGCTGCGAACGTTTGGCGATGACCGCGGTGACGGCGAAGGAGGCCGGCACGGTCAGCAGTGCGACCAGTGCCAGCAGCGGCGAGATCCAGATCATCACACCGAGGATGCCGAGCACGGTCAGCACGCCGGTGATCAGCTGGCTCAGTGTCTGTTGCAGGCTGGTGGAGACGTTGTCGACGTCGTTGGTCACCTTGCTGAGAAGCTCACCGCGCGTGTGGGAGTCGAAGTATTTCAGCGGCAGTCGGTGGACCTTCTTCTCGACGCTGGCACGCAGGTTGCGGATGGTGCGCTGCAGAGCGATGTTGAGCATGTATCCCTGCGCCCACGCGAGCAGTGAGGACGCCACGTACAGCACCAGCACGAAGATCAGCACCCAGCCGACGGCGGAGAAGTCGATGCCGACGCCCGGAACGACGTCCATGCCGGAGACCATGTCGGCGGTGGTGTTCTGGCCGTCGGCTCGAAGTTCCGCAATCGCTTGGTCTTTGGACAAGCCAGCGGGCAGCTGTTCGCCGACCACACCGTTGAAGATCAGGTTGGTGGCGTGGCCGAGCACCGACGGCGCGGCGACCGTCAGCACGACGCTGGCGATCGCGAACACCAGAATCACACCGAGCAGCACCTTCTCGGGGCGAAGCAACCCGAGGAGGCGTTTGAGCGAGGGCTTGAAGTTCAATGCCCTCGTGCCCGGCACGGGCGCCTTCGGGGCAATGCTGGGGGCGGCCGGCGCACTGGGAGGTCCGGGGGCGCCCTGGGTGGGCGAGGCTACGGGGCGCGTCACGCTACTGCCACCGCATGCTGGGAGTCGACGATTTCGGCGTACGTCGGGCAGGTGGCGATCAGGTCCTCGTGCTTACCCAGTCCGACGGGCTTGCCGTCGTCGAGGACGAGGATCTGGTCGGCGTCGACGATCGTCGAGACACGTTGAGCGACAACGATCATGCAGGCATCTTTCATCACTGGCGCGAGCGCGGCTCGCAGTCTGCGGTCGGTGGTGAGGTCGAGTGCGGAGAACGAATCGTCGAACAGGTAGATGCTGGGCCGTCGCACCAGCGCCCGAGCGATCGCGAGCCGTTGCCGCTGGCCACCGGAGACGGTGGTGCCGCCTTGAGAGACGGCAGTCTCGAGCCCGTCGGGCATCTTCCGTACGAAATCCGCACCCTGGGCTATCTCGAGCGCGTCCCACAGTTCCTCGTCGGTGGCATCGCTCTTGCCGTACCGCAGGTTGGAGGCGATGGTTCCCGAGAACAGGAAGGGCTTCTGCGGGATCAGACCGATCTCGGCGCGCAGGGCGTCGAGATCGAGATCGCGTATGTCCGTTCCGCCGACTAGCACCTGGCCTGCGGTGACGTCGATCAGGCGCGGAATCAGGTTCACCAGCGTCGACTTTCCCGATCCGGTGCCGCCGATGACGGCGGTGACCTTGCCCGGTTCGGCGCGAAAATTGACGCCGGAGAGGACTGGGAATTCCGCACCCGGGTAAGAGAATTCGGCGTCGCGCAGCTCCACGATGCCCGGCGAGGTCGCGAACGGCTTCGGCTCTGTCGGCAGGACCACCGAGGATTCGGTGGCGAGTACCTCGCTGATGCGGTCGGCGCACACCGAGGCGCGCGGGACCATCATCGCGATGAACGAGGCCATCATCACCGACATGAGAATGAGCATGATGTAGCTGAGCAGCGCCGAGAGCGCACCGATCTCCATGGTGCCCTCGTTGATGGCATGGCCACCGAACCAGATGACCGCAACACTGGTGACGTTGCTGATCACCATCACGACCGGGAACATCAGGGCCATGAGGCGGCCGACATGCAGAGCAGCTGAGGTCAGCGAATCGTTCGCAACGGCGAAGCGGTCGATCTCGAAGCGCTCGCGCACGAAGGCACGGACGACGCGGATGCCGGTGATCTGTTCGCGTAGAACGCGGTTGACGGCGTCGATGCGTACCTGCATCGCCCGGAATCCCGGCACCATACGTGCCACGATGAGCCCCATCGACAGGGCAAGACCGGGGACGGCGATCAGCAGAATCCAGGACAGCCCCAGATCCTCGCGGAGCGCCATCACGACGCCTCCGATGCACATGATCGGCGCCATCACCACGATGGTGAAGCCCATGACGATCAGCAACTGCACCTGCTGAACGTCGTTGGTGTTTCGGGTGATCAGCGAAGGCGCACCGAACCGGCCGACTTCGCGCGCCGAGAAGGTTCCGACGCGGTGAAGAATCGCCTTGCGAAGATCCCGGCCTGCCCCCATTGCCGATTTGGCGCCCAGCAGCACCGCCGAGACCGAGCACACGATCTGCACGAGAGAGACGACGAGCATCCACGCGCCGGTGGAGAGGATGTAACCGGTGTCGCCCCGTACTACCCCGTTGTCGATGATGTCGGCGTTGAGGCTCGGCAGGTACAGGGCGGCGCCGGTGGCCACGAACTGCAGCGCGATGAGGCCTGCGATCGCGCGTTTGTACGGTGCCAGATATGTCTTCAGCAGCGGGATCAGCATGATGGCCGAAGATTACTCGTACACATGACTCACAGTCTCCACGTTTCTCGGTACGAACTCGAGTCCTCGGCCATCACGCCAGGTCACACGGTTGCGGGTTGCGCTGGGTCGGCGTCCGGTTCTCCCTTGGGAGCGGCCTTCTGCAGCTTCGCACCTTCGATGTCGACGTCCGGCAGGATCCTGTCGATCCATTTCGGCAGCCACCAGGCCTTGTCGCCGAGCAGAGCCATCACCGACGGAATGATGACCATTCGGACGATGAAGGCGTCGAAGAACACAGCCGCGGCAAGCGCGAACCCGATCGACTTGATGAACGAGTCCGGTTCGGCCATGAACGCTGCGAAGACGGACATCATGATGACCGCGGCCGAGGTAACCACGCGGGCCCCGTACTTGAAGCCGTTGACCACGGCCTCCTTGGCCGGCGCACCGTGCACGAACTCCTCACGCATGCGGGAGACCAGGAACACTTGGTAGTCCATCGCCAGGCCGAACACCACACCGATGAGGAAGATCGGCATGAAGCTGACGATCGGCTGCGGGTTACTGATCAACCCGAGCCCACCTTCCTGGAAGATGAACACCGTTGCGCCGAAGGTGGCGAGCACGCTCAGCAGGAAGCCGAGCGTCGCCGTCAATGGCACGAGGATCGAGCGGAACACCAGCATCAGCAGTAGGAACGCGAGTCCGACGACGACGGCAAGGTACGGCACGAGCGCGTCCTGCAGTCGTTCCGAGACGTCGAGTTCGAGCGCTGTCTGACCGGTGACTCCGTAGGTGACGCCGTCGGTCTCGGCAAAGCCCGGTTCGGCGGCCCGAAGATTGGCGACCAAGTCCTTCGTGGTGTCACTGTTGGGCGTACTCGCTGGGGTGACGAGTATCTGAGCGGTATCGCCCGCTTCGTTGACAGCAATGATCTGCGCGTTGGTGACGTCGTCTTCCTCGTAGATCGAGTCGACGAGGCGACCGAAGCCGGCCTCGCGATCATCGTCGGCGAGGCCGGTGGCATCGGCGATGACCAGCAGCGGTCCGTTCCTACCAGGCCCGAACCCGTCCTCGATGAGGTCGTATGCCTGACGCGCCGGGGTGGACGGGTCGGCGGTGGCAGTGCTCGGCAGCGCCAACGACAGCCCGG
Source organism: Rhodococcus sp. I2R (assembly GCF_020889545.1). NCBI lineage: Bacteria > Bacillati > Actinomycetota > Actinomycetes > Mycobacteriales > Nocardiaceae > Rhodococcus > Rhodococcus sp. I2R. The sequence goes on along the minus strand of NZ_JAHUTG010000013.1, from coordinate 36,818 downwards.
TGACGGGACCAGCGATGACTGCCAGCAGCACGACGCCGGCGATGAGACCGACCGCGGGACGCTTGACCAGTGCGCGAGCCCACCGCAGGCCGTTCGTCGGCGGTGCGTTGGGGTCTTCTGGATCGGTGGTGTTGACGAACTTGATCTTCCCGGCGAACGCCTTGCCCTTGAACAGCCCGAGCATGGCCGGCAGGAAGGTCAGTGCGATGAGCACGGCGATCAAGACGGCAAGACCAGCCGCGTAGCCCATCTGGGACAGGAACGGAATTCCGACGACGCGCAGCGCCACCAGGGCGATGATGACGGTGGCACCGGCGAACACGACTGCGGACCCGGCGGTGCCGACCGCACGACCGACTGCTTCTTCTCGGTCGTCGGTCAACGACAGTTCGTGCCGGTAGCGCGCGAGAATGAACAGGGAGTAGTCGATAGCGACAGCGAGACCGATCATGACAGCGAGGATCGGTGTGAATGACGTCAGGCTCGCGAATCCCGATGCGGTGGTGATCGTCAGGCTGGAGATGCCGATGCCGACGATGGCAGTGATCAGCGGCAGACCAGCTGCGACCGCGGAACCGAACATGATCAGAAGTACGACGGCGGCAACAGCGAGACCGACGAGCTCGGACGTGCCGCCCGGCGGAGATCCATCCTGGGCGACGGTGCCACCGATGGCCACTGTCAGTCCTGCATCGCGGGCGGGCGCGGCGGCGTCACCGAGCTCGGTGCGCAGTTCGTCGGTGACGTCGGCGAGGTCGCCGCTGATCGGAACGTCGATGATGCCGATGTTGCCGTTCGGGGAGAGCGGCGAGAGAGCCGCAGCGTTGGCAGCTGCGACGTCGGGGGCTGTGCCGGCCTCTGTCGCCTTTTCGTTGTATTGCTCGACGATGGACTCGTTGCCGGCCACCGGGTTGGCGAGCGGCTTTTCGCCACCGGGCTTCACCGACGGATTTACCTCGTCGATCTTGTCGATTTCGGCGATCGTTGCGTCGATCGCGGCTGTGTAGGCGGGCGTGTCGAGGCTTTCACCCTCGGGAGCGGCGAAGACGTATTGAGCCGAGACGGCATTGAGTGGATCCTCGGCGCTACCGAAACGTTCGCTCTGCAGGTCGAGGGCCGCCTGCGCCGGCGTGCCGGGGATGGAGAACGAGTTGGCGGTCGGGCCGGAGAGGGTCGCTGCTCCGACGCCTGCCAGGACCAGGATCGTCAGCCACGTGGCGAGGACGATTCCTTTTCGCCGGTAGGCGAGTTTTCCGATTCGATACAGATAGGTGGCCACGGGTCAGCTCCTGAAGTTGTTTCTCGGTGCGCGCGGGTCCGGGAGTCCGGCCTGCAGTTGATCGAATGCGTCCTCGACGAGCTCTTTGGGTGAAAGGTCTCCTTCTGGGTGGTTGGACCAGATGGTCAGAGCAGTAGTGATGGCGTTGCCCACCACTACCTGCAGGAGGTTCGGGTAGAGGTCTCGGTCGATGTCGGTGCCGGTGCGCTCGGCAATCGCCTCGCCGAGAACTCGGGTCAGTGAGTGGTGAACCTCGAGTTTGCGAGCCATCACGCCCGGGTTGGCCTCGACCAACTGGGCGACGGCGAAGGTCTCGGCCAGGTCGCGGTGGGGGTCGGTGACGATGGACAGTGCGACGTGTCGCAGTGACGCCCAGATGGGCTCGTCGGCCGGCCTTTCCCGCAGCATGTCGAACCACTCGAGGGCGGATGCCTCGATGTGGTGCAGGACTGCTTCTTCCTTGTTGGCGAAATAGTTGTGGAAGGTACGGGTGGAGACGCCCGCCGCCGCAGCGATGGCGTCGGCGGTGACCGCATCCAGTCCCCTGTCCTTGGCGAGCGTGACAGCCGCCAGGCCGAGCGCATCACGGGTGGCGGCCTTCTTCTGATCACGAAGGCCGGACGGGGGAACGGTCACGCATCCCACGGTACTGATCTTGCAGAGTTCTGCAATATTGCGTGAATGCGCATCATTGTAGATTGCGTCACAGTGCTGGCTACGTGGTAATGCGTGTCATAGCTGGCGACGTGCCCACGCCGACGGGTCGGCTGTCAGTTCGAGCACGAACGCGGGCACATCATCGGCGACGATATCGGCCAGCGAGACCTTCTCGAGCACCTCACGCATGTTCACCCGTACTGCCAGCCACACCAGCTGCAACTGTTTCGCCGGCGCCGAGTACTCCACATCCTCCGGACGCTGCCCACGCACCGACGCCAGCGGACCTTCGACGGCTCGAATGACGTCGGCTATGGAAATGTCGGCGGCAGGACGAGCCAGCCAGTAGCCACCGTCGGGCCCGCGCCGACTGCGAACCAGCTCGGTTCTGCGCAGATCCGCCAACACTGACTCGAGGAACTTGTGCGAGACCCCCATCGCGGACGCCAGCGCCTCCGCCTTCCCCGCAGCCCCGTCGGCGGCCGCCAGCTGGAGCAGCGTCCGTACGGCGTAGTCCGCTTTGGCGCTGATGTGCACTTCGGTGTCCTTTCTGCAACGCCATGACCTGAAGCCGCGTTACAATTGCAAGGCAAGTGTCACGAAAAGGAGCGGTCGGATGTTCGATTGGGTCGATTCTGCCTGGAACTCACTTCCGGAACCGCTACGCGATCCTGTTGCCCTCGCGATCCCCGCATTCGTGGTGCTCCTCGCTATCGAGTGGTGTGCTGCGGCACGCCTGGAAGACGGCGAACCTGGGAGCTACAAGGCCTCGGACGCCCGGGCCAGCCTCGGCATGGGAGTGGTGTCGATAGCCACGACAACAGCCTGGAAGACACTGGCCCTGTTCGGTTACGCAGCGCTGTACGCCTACGTCGCGCCGTGGCAACTGCCCGCAGACGCCTGGTACACCTGGGTGATCCTCATCCTCGGCGTCGACTTTCTGTTCTACGCCTATCACCGCATCGCGCACCGAACCCGCATCATCTGGGCAACGCATCAGGCTCACCATTCGAGCGAGTACTTCAACTTCAGCACCGCCCTGCGTCAGAAGTGGAACAACAGCGGCGAGATCGTCATGTGGCTTCCCCTGCCCCTCCTCGGAGTGCCGCCGTGGATGGTGTTCGTCGGGTTCTCCATCAACCTCGTCTATCAGTTCTGGGTCCACACCGAGCGAATCGGCACACTCCCCCGACCGATCGAGTTCGTGTTCAACACCCCCTCGCACCACCGCGTCCACCACGGGCGTGATCCGCAGTACCTGGACAAGAACTACGGCGGGATGCTCATCATCTGGGACCGCATGTTCGGCACGTACGCCGACGAGGTCTCCCGTCCCCACTACGGCCTCACCAAGCCGGTGAACACGTACAACATCTGGACTCTCCAGACACACGAATACCGCTCCATCGCAAGGGATGTAGCGGCATCGCGGTCATGGAAGAATCGGCTCGGGTTCGTCCTCGGACCACCGGGGTGGGCGCCGAACGAGTCGAGGACGAAGGAAGCTACTCCGAGTTCAAACTGATCAGGAAGTCGACCGATCCCGAATCCTCGACCGTGACGAATCCCAGCGACGGTGGTTCGATTCCGAAGTCGGCCCAGGTGGTGGGAATGCTGCCCGACGCGATCAGCGTGTCACCGGACTGCAGCACCTCCATCTCGACGGAGACCGGACGAGACTGATCCTTGAGCGTCAACGTCCCCTCGGCCGTCACCGTCGTCGTAATTCCGTCGTCGGGAATCGAGGACAGGTCGACGGGCGAGTCGAACGCGAACGTCGCCGTCGGATAGGTCGCGGTCTCGAAGATGTTGCCCCGGAACTGGCCGTCGCGGCGGTCATTGTCGGTGGTGATCGAGTCTGTCGTGACGAGAACCTCGCCCGCGGTGACGGTGTCGTTCTCGATCGTCACCTCGCCGCTCACATCGGTGGTCGATCCGACCACCGTCACCTCGGCTCCGTTGAGAACCTCGTCGACGGTGTATCCCGCCGCTGTTGTGTTGGCCTCATCGCCCGGCACGATGGTCCAGGTCCCGTCGATGTTGTCGGTCGTCGCGGCCTGCGCACCGGATGTCGACACGGTCGCCGCGGGGGCGTCGGATTCGGCGATGAACTTTCCGTAAGCCCACGGACCTACTGTTACACCAAGTGCGACAAGAACAACGACGATTGCGCCGACTATCCACCATTTCTTTGTCATGGCCGCCAATGCTAGTTGCACCTTCAACACGAGTGAAGATGCTGCGCCTGGCAACTTCCTGAGAGATTTGTCCGGGTCGGTCGGCGCGTGGGGCGACTTGATTGTCGGTACAGATCGCGTAGGAAGTGGAATGCTCGTGACAGTCGAACGAGGTGGTGACACGATGCCGGAAGACGCACGCCTGGTGCATCTCGCTATCGGCACGGCGGTGACGGCCGGAGCCGCGGCCCGTGGGGCTCTCCGGCTCATGACCCGACTGCCCGGAATGTCGGGCCCGATCGACACGATCGCCCGGCGCGGCGAACGCACCGTAGTTGCCGCAACCGTCGTCGCCGACGCGCTCCTCCGTGCGACCGTCGTCAAAATTGTTGCAGCCGCATTGGACGAGATCGACTTGACGCGGCTCATCCGCGAAAATGTCGACATCGACGCCATCATCGAAGGCGTCGACCTGGACCGAGCCGTCGCACAGGTGGATCTCGACAAGGCTGTGGCGCGAGTGGACTTGGATGCGGCCGTAGCCCGGGTGGACCTCGACAAAGCGGTGGCACGGGTCGACATCGAAGCGGTGGTCGACGGGGTGGATCTGGACCGACAAGTCTCCAGAGTCGACCTCGATGCGGCGATCGGACGCGTCGACCTGATTGCTCTCGCGAACTTCGTCATCGACGGCGTCGATCTGCCGGAAATCATAAGGGAGTCGACCGGATCGCTCTCCGCCGAGGCAGTGCGAGGCGTTCGCAGCCAAGGCATGCAGGCCGACGATGCAGTGACGCAGTTCGTGGGCCGACTTTTCGGGCGTGACGGCAGGCCGAGCACATGACGCATCCGCATCCTCGGATCGAGGAGTTGCGTCCGGCCCGGAATCGTCACTCGAGGCGTAGCCGCGGTGATCGATCTCGCAGTCGTTGGCGCGCTGATGGGTTCGGTGTACATCGGATCGGTGTTTGTGCAGTTGCTCTTCGATCCGCAGTCGTTCAGCTTCCAGACTCCGGCGGTGTTCATGTCGGTGTCGGTGCTCGTCATCATCTCGATCGCATATTTGACGACCTGTTGGGCAACGACCGGTCGCACGGTCGGCGCAATTCTGATGGGGGTCCGCCTTGTCTCCCCGCGCCACGGGGTGCTCCGGTGGCCGCTCGCCTTGCTGCGGGCAGTGCTCTGTGTGTTGTTCGCGTTCGGGCTGTTGTGGGTGGCCGTCGACCGCAGGAGAAGATCGTTGCAGGACATCGTGCTCCGGACATCAGTGGTGTATGACTGGCAACCCAACGCCGGGTTGATCGACCCGCACACCGCTATTGGACACTAGAGACATGGACCCGGTCGAAGCCCTCCGCGAGATCGCCTACTGGCTCGAGCGCTCGCGTGCCGACACCCACCGAGTCAAGGCGTATCGCAGGGCAGCCGAGGTGGTCGAATCTCTCTCCGCAACAGAACGATCGGAGCGCGCACGCACAGACACATGGTCTGCGCTCCCGGGCATCGGTGCGAAAACCTCGCTCGTCATTCGCCAGGCCGTAGCCGGTGGCGTCCCCGAATACCTCGCCGAGAGGCGCGCCGAGGCGCAACCGATCGGGGACAACGATCTCCGATCGGCTCTCAAAGGCGACCTGCACACCCACTCGAACTGGTCCGACGGTGGCAGCCCCATCGAAGAGATGATGCGGACCGCCGCCCGCCTCGGCCACGAGTACTGCGCGCTCACCGACCACTCCCCCCGGTTGACGGTAGCCAACGGTCTCACCGCGGAGCGGCTTCGCCGTCAACTGGACGTCGTTGCCGCACTCAACATCGAACTGGCGCCGTTCCGCATCCTCACCGGCATCGAAGTCGACATCCTCGACGACGGGAGCCTCGATCAGGACGAGGATCTGCTCGCGCAACTCGACATCGTCGTGGCCAGTGTGCATTTGAACCTCCGAGCCGATTCCGAAACGATGACGCGGAGGATGGTCAATGCGGTGGCCAATCCGCACGTCGACGTACTCGGCCACTGCACCGGCCGACTCGTGCAAGGTGGCCGCGGTACCCGCCCGGAATCGACCTTCGATGCCAACGTCGTGTTCGAGGGCTGCGTGCAGTACGGCACCGCCGTCGAAATAAATGCCCGACCGGAGCGTCAGGACCCGCCTAAACGGCTGATCGACGTCGCCCTCGAACGCGGTTGTCTGTTCGCCATCGACACCGACGCGCACGCTCCCGGTCAGCTCGACTGGCAGGGCTACGGATGTGTACGCGCGGAGGACCGCGGCGTGCCTGCCGAGCGCATCGTCAACACCTGGGCCGTCGACGACCTTCTCGCCTGGGCTGCCGCGTGAAATTTGGCCGTACCGCAGCCCTGTTCATGACCCTGATCACCCTCGTCGGATGCAGGACGGCCGCAGGAGTTTCCACACTCCCTGTCGAACCGCCGCTGCCACTCACTCTTGTGCCGGTACCGTCCGCCACCCCGATCCGGCTCGTCTACGGCCCCGACGTCGACAACGTCGGCGAGCTGTACCTGCCGGACAACGACGCCGATTCCGTCCCCGTGGTGGTGATGGTGCACGGCGGCGGATGGCTTTCGAAGCCCGACATGACTCACTTCCGACCCCTCGCGGAGGCCGTCGCCGAACGCGGGATCGCCGTGTGGAACATCGAATATCGACGCGAACGCAACGACTACAAAGACACCCTCACCGACATCGACAACGCCATCGACATCCTCGCGACCACCGCCCAGGAAGCAGCGGGCGGGCGGCTCGATCTCGACCGCGTTCAGGTTGCCGGACACTCGGCCGGCGGACAGCTCGCAGCCTGGGCCGCCAGTAGACACACGCTGCCCGCCTCGGCTCCGTGGGCGCAACCACGAGTCAAACCCCGCAACGCGACGATCATGGCCGGGGTCTTCGACATGGCCCGCGCAGCACGCAGCGAAGGCGACAGATTCGTTCCCCGCTTCCTCGGGGGCATGCCGGACGACATTCCCGAGCGCTACGCCCTCGCCTCACCCATCCGACATCTGCCTACGGATGTCACCATCACTGCCATCCACGGCGACACCGACAAGACAGTATCCGCGGGTCAGAGTCTGGACTACATCGAAGCTGCCCGGTTGGCCGGCGACCGGGCGGAATCGATCATCCTGCCGGGCGTCGGGCATGGCGACTTCCTCGATCCCCGCTCGATCGCTTGGTCGACCACCGTCGACACCATCACCGCGCACGCCGAATCCTAGCGCCGCTGCTGACGCGACCTCGCACCCTTTTTGCCGAGTGCGCACCCGCGCTCGGACCCGAGCGCGGGTGCTAGCCCAGCAGAAACGGTGCGAGCTCAGGAGTGCAAGCGGCGACCGAGGATGTACTGCGCCGTGAGCGCAACCGACCGGTCCTCGTCGTGAGTGAGATCGGTGAGCGCCCGAGTCGCTGCAGCTCCCGGGATGTCCGCGAGGCCCTGCGTCACGCGTAGACGTGATTGGCTTTCCACAGCTCGTTCGACCAGCCGCGAGACGATCCCATCCGCAGTCTCACCGCTCGCCAGCCCACCGAGCGCATCTGCCGCATCGACATCGTTGGTGCCCGCGATGACCATGTCGATCAAAGTCGGGATTGCATCGACGACACCCCGCGCCCCGAGCGCCAGCGCCGCGCAGCGCCGAACAACATCGTCAGCACTCGCCAGTGCGTCGTGCAGCACCGCGGTGGCGTCCTCGTGCGGGATCTCGGCGATCGTCTCGACGGCACGGCGTCGCACCTGCGGGTCCGGCGAGTCGAGGCCCTGACGCAGCAGCGCCAACCCGTCGCCATCCGACTGAGCCAACGCCCACCGCAGCGCGCCGGCGACGTTGGGTGCGGGCTCCCGCAACACCGCCTCCGCGAGCGCATCCGGCGCCAGGCCGGTCGAGGACAACGCCGCCGACTGACGTTTGCCGGCGCTCACCGACCCCAGGTCCTGCAGCAGAGCGACGACGCTCAGCACGTCCTCCCAGTCGGCGGGGTCGGCGTCGCCCACACGGCGCAATCTGGTCAGCAACTCAGTCTCCCTGCGCAGACGCGCTTCCGTCTGGCGGATCAACTCGTCGACGAGTCCCGAGGTCGCGAAGCCGGGGTCGTCGAGCGCGCGTCCGATATCGCGCAACGACAACCCCAGCGATCGCAATGACTCGACGTGGAAGATTCGACGGGTGTCTGCGTCCGAATACTCCCGGTAGCCGGTACCGCTGCGCCCCGACGGCCGAACCAGCCCGAGGGCGTCGTAATGCCGGAGCATGCGGGCACTGACACCCGATCGCCGAGCCACGTCACCGATCAACATCCCTGTATCTAACTATCTTGTCCGAGGGCGCTGACGCGCTTGGCCATCTCGATATCCAATTCGAATCCCGCGTCAGGATCTCGGAGCAACCTCTCGGTGGCGATGGCGTGAGCTCGGGCACGCACATTCCGATGAGGCCCTCGCAGCACCGGCTCGATCACATCCCCCAGCGCGAGGAGTGCCCGGCTGAGGCTCAGTTGCATTTCACGCGAGCCGCGCCCCAGCTGCGTCGACAGCATCGTGGCCAATGGCAGTCGCTGAGCTTGCGGAACCAGAACAACCGCGGCCCGCCAGGCGCTCCGCGCGACCTCGTCGTCGGGATCGGACAACAGGTCGGGCGTGATCACTGGCCAGGAGTTCGGACCCTTGATCTTGGACAGCGTGTGCAGCGCCTGACTGCGGGCCTGGTTGTTGCCGGACTGGACCTGCTCGACCAGGCGCGGAACCGTCAGAGATTCGGGGTGTCGCATCAACGCCCACGTGAGCGTTTCGCGGACGTTGAAGTCCGGTTCGACGGCGCAGCGCTCGAGCAGTTCACCGATGTACGACGGATCAGGAGTGGTCCCGATCGCGAGGGCAGCGCGCAGTCGGGCCGAGGGGTTGGTGTGCTGGAGTGACGTCATGCGATCGAGCCAAGCCCTTGCCACGGTGTGAAGGTCAAGCCCTAGAAATGACGGAGGTAAGTACATGGCATTCAAACCCCTCGACAGAGACGAGACGGGTGCTCGATAGGTGGTCTGAGGTGTAGCTTTAAGCGGCTGAGCTCTGCCCGTCGCTCCGTATTTGCGCCGAGTTCGGCTTTGAGGATGTCGCAGGTACGTTCAGCCGCCAACTTCCAGACGTCAGGGCGCACGGAGAGCGTAATGCGCCAAGCGTGGGCGCGGTGGTCAAGTCCATGATAGAAATCGCCCGTCTCACCTGGGCACGGAAGGTGATCCTCTGACTCGGGGATCAGATGGGGCAGGCCAAGTGACCAAAGTCGCTTAGGAAGGCGACACATGATCGATGATGTAGGCGCTGGTTCCGTAAAAGGCCGGAGCACTGCGGACTTGCGGTGAGCATCCCGATGTAGACGGAAGCTAGCGTCGAGTCGGGCGAGCGGCGGTTACCGAACGAGCGAATTGGTCATCGTACGACGCTTTTCTCACAGTGTTGGACGCCCTCAACGCAACCAAGGTTCCTTCTAGCGGCGCGAACCCCAGAATTCTCAAACGGTGGTTTGTTCATCGTCCGGCTTATCCCGTATCTCACGGTTGGCACCCCTTTCACGCGCGTAATTGCGCCAGACGGGACAGAACATGATTGCGAATGTCCGCCCCACACCCTCAAGCATCGGCGTGTCACACCACAAAAATCGCAGGTCGAACCGTGCGCTACTCCACTACGCCGGGGTCCCGGAATAGGGAGTGCGACTGACTTATGTTGGACGGGGCAGATCACCGCGTCGGACCGAAGCGGCCAGAGCACCTCAGGAAACTCAGATGAGTTTCGACATTGCCAACATCCATTGTTCGCCAGAGCTATATGATCTCCCAATTGCGACCTCTGGCCACGGCAACGAACGTGTCGTTAACGCCAGTCGCCACAGCGACTGGATTCCCAACCGCTTCCAACATCTCCAAATCGGATAGGTGGTCACCAAACGCATACGACTCTGTACCGTTCAATGCGTATGCACGTAAATGTAGTTTTACTGCGACTTGCTTTGCAGCGCCAACCATTGGTCGTTTCACGCGACCTGTATACACACCCTCCTCGCACTCAAGTTGCGTGCAGATCACATCGTCAGCGCCAAGCTCCATTGCGACATGCCGAACTATCTCGTCCAGTCCAGCCGAGACCAACACAACCCGATATCCCTCCGTCTTTAGTGCTCGCAACCGCTTGCAAACCACTTGCCTGTAAGCTGTCGCTTCACGCCGATCAAACCACTGCCGGACTCTGCTGTGCAATTCACCAGCATCTCTGCCCGCCCACCAGGTGAAGTAGTGGCGGTTGACTGTCTCTCGCGACTTGCCCGATTCCTTCATTTGTCGCAGATCCCGGAGAAAGTCCGACGCCAACTTGATACGCCCGTCTACCGCTGCGTCGAAGAGCATGAAATCAAATATCGTGATTCCCAGCGTAAGCGTCTCGTCCACGTCGAAGTATGCGCCGGCACGCACCTGAGCCGCGGACTCCCGGGCTTGGATCATGAATCAACGCCTGTCGGCCGACGCCACAACCGCCGCGCGTTCCTCGATCAACCGGTTCACCAGTTCTGCGGCTCCGCTAAAAGAATTCGCCGCGACAAGATCCTGCTCTTCGATGGCGACGCTGTGTATGCGGGAGAGCACTACACCGAGCTCGACCAGTACGAGAGAATCAAAGTCCAAGTCACTATAGGTCGTAGTAGGCTCAATTGTTCCTGCAAACTCGGGAAAATGAGTATTTACGACCGAAGCGATGTCCTTATATGTCACCGACATTAGATACTCCTTCTAGGGCGTAATTGTTCGACCATGTCAACGCAACGGAGCCCCAAGCGGTTCCGCCGCCGAATGCAGTTAATAAGAGCCGCTGTCCTTGTTGAATTCTCGGTGCCGCATAAGCCATTGCGAGCGGAATCGACGCAGCCGATGTATTCCCGACCTTGTCCAGGTGCAGAACTGCACGATCTCTTGAAATCCCAAGATTATCTGCGACTATATTCAGAATTCGCAGGTTGGCTTGATGTGCAATCAAATGATCGACGGTGTCGTTGGACCATTCAGCTCCTTTCAGCACTCGCTTGCTGGATTCGGTCATCGCTTTTACGGCCTCTGCGAAAACCTGCTTTCCTTCCATCTCGAAGTATGGGTTATCAAACATGGTGGGGTCCGAACTTGAGAACGCACGCGCGCCACCCGCAGGAACACGGATAAGATGGGCAAATGATCCGTCCGATCCCAGGTCAGTGGCTAAGATACCGCCACAGTTCCCGTCTGCTGCGCCTAAGACAACGGCACCGGCACCATCCCCAAATATGACAGCTGTCTTTCGATCATTGGGATCGACGATGGACGTGAAGGAGTCCGCCCCAATAACCAAAACTCGGTCGGCCATCTGGGATCTAATAACCGAGTTTCCGAGTGCGAGCGCATAGACGAATCCAGCGCACACCGCTGCTACATCAAATGCAGGCACAGTCCCGAGCCCAATCATCGCTGCCACGGATGGAGCTGTCGCTGGGCATCTGAAGTCCGGTGTGCTTGTCGCAAGAATGACCATGTCGACGGCTTGGACCCCTGCGTGAGCCATTGCGCGACGTCCAGCCTCTGCAGCGAGGTCACTCGTCGCACTGTCAACGCCATTATGATTGCGACTTTGAATTCCGGTCATCCGGCGAATCCACTCGTCGCTGGTGTCGAGCTGCTCGCTCAGTTGCGCGTTCGTGACGATAGTAGGAGGAATGTATGCGCCGACACCCTCGATCACCGCCACCCGGCACGTCACGCTGCCTCGTCCGAAACTCGGTGCGTCACGCTGCATGCAACGCTGATCTGGTCAACTTCAGCCTTGATTGTTGCTGCCCGCCAATTGCTTCCGCCGTACACCACCACTCTGGGTTGAGAAAGTTCGACGCGGAACGCGGCCTTGCTGGCCTGACGCAGAGGGCCCGGGGCACTGATCCTAGTTCGTCGCATCCACAACGTGTTGCTCTCCGCACGCTTGATGCCGTCGAGCTCGTATAGCAAGACCTGGCCGGCCTGCAGGGCAGCCACAAATGCATCGATGAAGGATGGAACCGCACCAAATTGCCCCTCGAGGCCAGTAAAGGGTGCCCGCGCTGCTCCGGCGCTTGGTCCGATTGACAGTGCACCGGACCCTTGTGTCCCTCCCGGTTCGACTAAAACGGTCTCGACATTGACCTCGTTGCGCTTGTATCCGTCGCGGTACAACTGGTCGCGGCTCTCAGCGAGAAGCCCCCTAGTAGCGGCCAAGTCCGGCTCCAACGCGTTAGTGCTGGTTGGCGGATGCACGATCTCTACCTTCACATTCAACGACGCGATTTTGACAGTCACCACCGAACTGACCATCGCGCTCCCGAAGCCTGCGGTCGACCGCAATAGACCAGCAACAGCCAGCGCCGACAGCGAATCCTCTACTGGTGATGCGCCGCCCGCAATCGAGGCAGATCGAACCCATGACTGTCGTCGCCCCGTCTCGGTGAGGCCATACCGCCCTACAAGGATCAACTCGGCGACTTGTACACCGAAAAGTAGTACGTCGACAGTACTAAGATGCGCCCGCTGGCTTGCATCGCCCTTCTTGGACCAATCATCTGGATAACTGACAGACGCAATTCCTTCCAAGGAATCACGTTGGTGGGCTAACACGTCCAGATCATGACGCGCTCGCTTGTAACCCTCGCCAAAGAAGCGCGTCTCGCGCGGGCCCAAGTACTCGTTTAGCTCGATCGTGTAAGCGACGGCACCCATAAAGATTCCTCTCCCACTAGCGGTTGCAATTCCTTGAAGCCGAGCCAGTTTGTGAATGCGATCATTTTAACCATATGTCCAACGAACTTGGCAGTGCGCAGCAACACTGTTGTTCGCACCAATACCCTCTTGCGTCGAACTGGGAATAGTAGTTACTGCAAGCTTCCGATACACTGAATATATGACAAACCGCTACTCTACATCCGGCGTACTGCGCAGCATTAAAACTGGGCATACCACAGTCACTTACATTCCAGACGGATTTGTCCAACTACACCCACGGAGTTGGTTTTTGGATGACGCAACATCGAACATCGATAGGTGGCTCGATCGTGAAGGATTTCTTGTAGGCTCGATAGGATCATTGCTAATTGAATCATCACTTCATGACGAGATTGTCCTCATAGATACTGGAGTCGGACCGGTCTACGCCGCGAAGGAAGAAACCGGTGGAGTCATCGGTGCAATATCGGGAGGTCTACTACTGGACAACCTACGCGCAATAGGAATTGAACCAACTGACGTCACGACCGTCATTTATACCCATTTACACGAAGACCACACAGGATGGACACGGAGTAGAGCTAGCAACGGCCAGAGCGTTTTCAGCAATACGCTTCACCGCGTCCACCAGTCCGAGCTGAGCACGGCCGCCGGCTCATACCTTAACGGGCTAAGGGTCGAACCATACTCCGACGAGGAGGTCGTGAGCCAGCACATCCGATCGGTCAGCACACCTGGTCATACCCAAGGACATTGCGTATTTGAAATCGAAACAGGCGGAACGCCAGTTCTCATTCTGGGAGATTCTTTTCATTCACCTATACAGATCACTGACTACCATCGTCGAGTGACAGTCGATCATGACCGTGTGCTAGGCGTTTCGATACGAAAGAATCTTCTAAAGAACATTGCAGATACACCGACCATTATAGTCGGCGGTCATTTCGCTGACGTCGTGTTCGGAAAAGTGGTCACGGTCGAAGGGAAGTACACATGGGTTCCTATTGAGACTGGCTAGAAGTTGATCTGTGCCCTCAATGCACCTGGAGCAGTACATGCCACAGATACATTGAGGGCGTATAGCCAGAACTATCGGGGTTGCACACCTTCTGATGCAGTTTCTACGGTGTCGAGCGAGCCCGCGGCGTCAGCACCGTTGACGGGCTCCGCTGGCGGTCGTTGCCGAAAATTCAATGTGACGAGAACAGTGACGGCGATCCCGATCGCGATAGCCCAGTACGCAACGGTCGTTTCGTGCATCACAGTGTTGCCGTCCCCACCGGAGTTCACGGACGTGGCGATGGCTATCAGCACTGCCAATCCCACAGCCCCGCCAATTTGCTGACCAGTTGTCGCAATTCCGGACCCGATTCCTTGATCTGCGGCTTCGACTCCTGTGGTGGCAGCGACGAACATCGTCGTGAAGACAACACCTTGTGCGACGGACAACACGACAAGCGCGGGCGCAATTGCCAAATAGCTCGATGTCGGACCGGCCACTAGAGCGAGCACAGCCGTACCAGCCGCTCCAACGGCAAGTGCTCCAACAAGAGTCGACCGCACACCAAACTTCGTGGACAACTTTCCACCCAGCACTGTACCTATCAGGACACTTGCTGACGGCAGTACGAATGCCAGGCCGGTCGTCCACGCGCTGTAGCCAAGTACTCCCTGCCAGTACCGTGTGAGGAAGTATGCCAATGCACCAAACGTGGCCATGAATGAAAAGGTAATCAGGGTGCCCGTCGAGAGGTTTCGGTTACGGAAGAGCCTCAAAGGCAGCATCGGTGCCGATGACCGAGCCTCCACCGCTATGAAGACGCCCAGGAGCAGCACTGCGACGGCAGCTGTTGTGAGTACAAACGACGAGGTCCAACCCCGGGCAGGAGCCTCGACCAACGCAAAGACCAGCAATGTGACACCAGCGGTGCCTGTTACCGCACCTGGAAGGTCGATCTTCCCACGCGCGGAAGGCGGATCGGCGGGGATGAGGACCCAGGCTGCTATCACACCGGCTCCGGCCAACAGAACGTTAACAAAGAAGACCGCAGGCCACCCGAAGGCGTCCGTGAGCACGCCTCCCAAGATCGAGCCCAGAACCATGCCTGACCCGCCCGCGGCGCCCCAGATCGACAGAGCCTGGTTGCGCTCAGCGCCCTCCTTGAACAGCGCCATGACGAGCGACAATGTCGCGGGTGCCAAGAACGCGCCGCCCAAGCCCTGGACAGCTCGTGCAACTACCAGTATCCAAGGTTCGGTAGCCAGACCACCGACGAGCGATGAGATCGCGTAGAGCGCCATTCCGACGATGAACATCCGTTTGCGACCGAACAGGTCTGTGGCACGACCGCCGAGCATGAGGAACCCACCGAATGCCACGGCGTATGCGGAGACCACCCATTGCAGGTTGTATTCGGAGAAGCCGAGACCGGACCCAATTTCTGGGAGCGAAACGAAAACAATGTTGTAGTCGATTGCGATAATCATCTGCGCAAATGCCAGCAGCGCCAGTACCGCACCGAGGCTCTTCAATTGGGTCGATTTAGCGTTGGTACTCATTTAATACTCCCTAGTCTGAAATCTAGCAGAAAAGCGGCATTAGTAGCGAAATGCGTACGATATTTGGCGTATGAGCGACTTCTTTCTCTGCGCTTCATGAAACCGTGCGTCTTCTTTCAGATCATCGAGGTCCGCTTTGACGCGTCGCTCTGCCTCCGCAATCGCATCTGGGATTGGCACCACTACCGGCAAGCCGAAAAGCTCGATGATCTTCTCTATTCGATCTGGGATCGGACCACCGACAACCCTGTACGGTATATCCATCCGATCGAGCGCTTCAATCAGCAAGTCGTCGGAAAGGCGACGAAATTCCTCCGACACAGGCCGATGTCCATCGGCTTCCATGTCGAACTCGACAGGCAGGTGGACATACGCATCATAGATTCTCTTCGCTCGATCCCTGGTTATGTCCCCGAGTGTGTCTGTATACCGCTGGTAAAAATGCTTGACCGGCAGGCCCATTATTTTCTTGACAGTTCTGAACCACCACTTCGCTCCTGGATTGATGCCAACACGCATACGTGCCTCAAAGTAGACCCATTCGTGAAACACGCCTCCGTCCGAGATGAATGCCGTTGTCCGAGACTCATTATGGACGCGCTCCTCAAAACGGCGCAATCCAAGCTTCACCAACTCCATTGCATTGAGTTCCATCACCGTCTTGCCTGGAACCAGATCGACAAGTAGTTGACGAGATGTCTTGGCGTGCGTGCGTGGAATGCCGGTTGCGATCGACAGTGCTTCCGTTGTGGTCGATTTTCCGGTGGAATACGTCCCCGAGATCGCAATTTTGAGGTTCGGATTGTCGGTGAAATCGGGGAGTGTTCTTGCACCCGGTTTTGGTGCTACAACCGTCTGAGTCATGAGATCTCCAGTTCTGAACGTGATCGGGTCAGCGGGCTTGCGAGTTCAACTTCGATGGAAGTAGTCGTCGCGCCTGGTCGATTCGTGCAGCAATCGATCCATGTAGGACATGGACAGGTATCCGGGTCTTTGAAACCGCGTCTAGTAGAAGCTTGTCAGATTTGATCCGAAACTCTTCATCGATCGGCCGATTGTCGTCCCGTAGTGGATATTCAATGGGGAGATGGAACAATATTTCGTAAGAGCCTTCAGCATGGACTTTTACGGCTTCTAGATGCGCGGAATTTATGTCCAGAAGACTCTCGGCATTTCCCGTGAGGGTCGACGGATCGACGAAGTTCTCGTCACTGGGATAAGATCCCCACCGCAGGCGGGTCTCAGTGTATGCCCAATCATGGAAAACTGTCCCGTCAGAAATAAATCCATGCTGATGGGATGACTCGGTCCGTAATCGGTCCGCAAACCGGAGAGTTGACGCCTGAATTAGATACGGCGGCGTCCATTCGTGGACTGACTGAAAGTTATGCGCCCCAGCCGGCCACATCTTTGCCATCGGCAAGACAGTTGAATCAATTGCATCTCCTAGTGCAGCTGCGAGCGATGTCTTGCCCGACCCGTATGCGCCGATCAATCCTATTCGAGTCACCATGTAGAGATAATCGACTGTCGCGGCGGCCTGTTCCAGTGCGCAGGTGTCATGGTGGTGGTACCAACACGAAGCTACATCCCGTCACCTCACGTTGGCATCCGTGCTGCTCGCCGATTGACTGACTCCATCCCGCGTTGAGTATTGCTATTCAGGTGAGGGGCTACCTCAGTGGCAAGCAACTCGTAGCTCCGTTTCGTTGCTTCCCATGGTGCCCAGTTCACGGCATATGCCAGGAACGTACCGAATCCGCCCGATCTGCCCTCAAGATCTTTGATGGCGTTCGATGCATCCTCGGGCGATCCAACAATGGCGCGGCCAGCGTCGACCATCGCCTCGAGCCTGTGCTCATCGTCGACCCCCTGCATACCGATGTCGCTTCCCACGCCATGCTCCCAGTAGTTGTGAAGCCAACGACCAAAGCCGTACCGAGCCTCTGCGAACGCTTGTTTTCGTGTTTCGGCAATATGAACTGGAACAGCAATTCGCCAGTTGGATCTTGACGACGGCTGCGCACTCGCGTTGGCGGAATCCTCGAGGATTTGCCACTGCCGTGCAAGGTCAACGTCTGGCCAGCCGGGTGGAGGCGCGCCAAAGGAGAGAAGCCCCAGTCCATGCCTTCCTGCCGTTTCTGGCCCATTAGGTGAACCAACGCTCGATATAGCCAGCTCAATCCCCAACGGGCTGTAGCGTGGCATCTGCATTTTCGCATCGTGCAGCTCGAACCATGACGTCTCGAGACTGACATAATCGTCACCATTAATCAGCTCCATGATCGCGGGGAGCGCCTCATTGAGGCGTGGCTTCAAATCAGCCATCGCGATTCCGAGCATCTCTGCATCCATGGGCGTCGCCCCAGGGCCCACACCCAAAATGTAGCGGCCGCGGGTCAAGTGATCTAAGGCGATAGCCCGGGTAGCGATGTGAAACGGGTGGTGGAATGGAACAGTTACAACACCGCTGGCCAGGCGGATCTGGCTCGTGACCGCGGCACAGGCCGCAATTAACGTCTCCGGCGCTCCAGAGAGCGGCCAGCCCAACGAGTGGTGTTCGCCGAACCAGCACTCATCGAAATTGAGTTCGTCAAGATGCTTCACCAGAGCGACATCACGACGGAGTGCGAGATGTGGGTCGGTAGTAGGGTCGTGAAGCGGCGACAGAAATACGCCCAGCCGAGAATGCACTACAAAGCCCCTTACTTGTTGAGGATGGATTAGGCTCGGTATAGAAATGAACCAACTCGGTTGCGAGCAATGGCCACGGTCTCGCGCAATTGTGGACCACCAACGTCTCGCAGCGTGCTTGGTATGAGCCAGAAGACTTGCCCTGCTAATAAATCACGAATGCGCGCGAAGTAACCAGAGTCTGAGTAACGTAGGCCTGACAGCAACAGGGAAGCCCGGCACTTGAGTATGGCCATGAACGACTGCGCATTGAGAGAAACGGAGCTAGGGATACGAACAGGAAGTATGCCGAATTTGGACGGAGTTCTTTAGCTCCACATGAATTCAGAAAGACGCACTTACCTCACGGCCAGAGCCCATGAGTAGTGCCGTTAGGAATCGAGACGGGCAAGCCGCCGAAGGGCATAGTCAGTATTGCTGCCGACCTGTGGATGAAAGAGCGTGATTCTAATTGCAACACGATCGGGAAAGTTGAGTGTTGCCCAGTGCAACGGCAGTTCGCCGACGGACGGATGAATTAGTAGCTCATCACCACATGCATCTTCGCGAACCTCATGCTTGACCCACAATGTTGCAAATCGCTCACTGCTATGGCTGAGTTGACTGATGACGTCCCGTAGCTGCTTATCATCCGGGTAGTACGCGACTTGGTTCCTGAAACGTGCCACAATTTCATGATCTTTTTGTTCCACGTTTGCGTAGAGAGCGCGATGCCGCGTATCCGTGAAATGGTGAACCAAGAAATTATGGGAACCACTGTCGAGGTTGAACAACCGCACCGCCGACACGTTTGCCACAATGACGTTCCATGTCCGATCAGTGATAAAGGCAGGGTTGTGGCCCCAGTTATCTACAAAGGGCTGAAAAACTTGTCGGTCGAAGTCGACCGACGGAGTTGAGTGCTTTGCTTCGAGGCCGGCGAGCCTTCTGACATACAGGCGTTCGTTCTCATCTAGCCGGAGGACACGAGCAATGGAGTCCAGCACTTCGCCGCTTACATTCTCAGCTCGACCTTGCTCGATCCACGTGTACCAAGAGACGCCGACGCCAGCGAGGAGCGCAACCTCTTCACGTCGCAATCCGGTTGCCCGACGCCTTCCGGACATGATGAGACCCACGTCGCGAGGAGTGAGTGAGGCGCGGCTTGCCGTCAAGAACTTACCGAGCTCCATGAGCTCAGCAGGTACTGCGGTCCGCCCTTGTTGCAGCTCTGTCATCACGGCCCCCTTGTGCGACGTGCGTGTCCGTTATGATCCCACAGACTCAGCTGCGACTGGTGGCGGATCATGTGGCTTTGGCAACACTGCCCGCCGTGGCCCGCGCTCGCATCCGCGAAGTCTGGTGCGTTCACAGAGTCGTTGTCAGCCCGTCATCAGGGATTTGGTGCCGGCCGGTACCATCCAGTTGCGGCACATTCGCAGCGAATGTCATGCACTCCTACGTTTCGCGATACCCGAGCCGCTCGTAGTACTCGACGTCGCTACTCATCGCGGACATGACGTAGGCGTCCATTGCCGACCATGGCCCTAGGCGACACGGCTCTATGAGTTCGGACGTTTCCCATGCCGTCAAGTCAGGCGTGCTGACATCCACAGCGACGCCGCGCGAGCCCTCGCGAACAACGACCACCAAGTTGTCGAGAGACGGACGCCTATCTTCAGGCAACGTTTGGAGATGTTCATCGACGTAATCGAACTCGGGCACCTCTGGCGATACGAAGTCCGCCGAAATCGCCCGGAGGCGATCTGACAGCAGAATTCCGCCGAATTTGGCGCGAAATCCATCGTGCACCTGGGTGTGAAACCGACGAAAGTCCTCCGAGAGTCGGGGCCAGAACTCCGGAAATTGGCTGGTCCCGGCCGGAAGATACCCAAAGCATGCGTCGAACAGCAGAGGCGACGCGTTCCGATGAATGGCGTACACGAGAACGACACAGGTCGGGTCGTCCTGGTACGGGAGTACACGGGCGAGAAAGACATCGAGGCCACGGTCACGAAGATTGGCAACTGTTCCGGGGAATCGCCCCGGCAACGCGTCTGCCCACATCTTCAGCGCCCGCTCAACTGCTCGAGTGCCGTCGAGTTCAGCGATCGCCAGCCACGCCGGAGGTAACGAGCGACGCTCGTCATCCGTCAGGTCACCAGGATCCACGAGGTCGAGCCGCTCGAACGGATTTCGCCTGGTGACGTATTCCTCGAAGTCGCCGCGCTGCGTCACGATACTTCCCTTCCTCACTGGCCATCTTCCGGTACCACCTCCGACAAATCCAAGGTCGCCCACGACACTTACGCGGATCTTGTCGACACGGACCTAGACGCTGTACGCCACGAATGGCGCGTACTCAACCGAGAATGTGGTCACGAGAGCGCGCTATGAGCGAGGTCGACGCCCACAAAAAAACTCCCCACCCGCATGAAGCAGGTGGGGAGTTCTTGGCGGTGGCGGAGGGATTTGAACCCTCGGACGGGGGTTACCCGTCACACGCTTTCGAGGCGTGCTCCTTAGGCCGCTCGGACACGCCACCGCGAAAAACTGTACCGCAGTGGCGCCCAGACGTTAAATCGCCTGGTAAGCATCCAAATCAGTTGCCGGTCAGCTTGTCCTTGATGTTGCCGGCGGCGTCCTTGACTTTCTCGGCGCCGTCCTTGACTGCAGACGAGACCTGATCACCCTTGCCCTCGGCTTTGAGGTCCTCGTCGCCCGTTGCCGACCCGGCGGCTTCCTTCGCCTTGCCGCCCAAGTCTTCGGTCTTGTTCGAGATCTTGTCATCGAGTCCCATGGAAACCTCCCGAGAGTTCGTGTATCGGACGCAAGTGCGCCCCCGTACTCCCGAGTAGTACCCGCCTCGTTTTCGAGCAAACCTGAGAGTTTCATGAGCGATGCAGAGTTTCATGAGCGATGCGAGGCGAAGAACTCTCGCAGCACGGCGCTGCACTCGTGTTCGAGGATTCCACCGCGTACCTCGGGCCGGTGCGCCAACCGCCGATCCCGGACGACATCCCACAGCGAGCCGACGGCGCCCGTCTTGGGCTCCCAGGCACCGAAGACCACCCGGGCAATCCGCGCCGAGACCAGCGCGCCCGCGCACATCGTGCACGGCTCGAGTGTCACAGCGAGGACGCACCCTTCCAGACGCCAACCATCACCGTGCACCCGCGCTGCCGCTCGTAGGGCAAGCACCTCGGCATGAGCAGTCGGATCGCCGGTGGCCTCGCGTGCGTTCGCGGCCCGAGCCAGCTCACGGCCGTCGGAATCGAAGACGACAGCGCCGACGGGTACATCGAGTTCGGACGCCTCCTCCGCGGCCGCCAGAGCGGCGCGGACGAGCTCCTCGTCCTGCACGCGTGGCCCTAGCGGGGAAGTTTGTCGAGGACCGCCGACAACTCGTCAGGAAAGCCGAGTCGCTGAGCGATCGACCCGAGTTGCTCGTCGGGGTAGAGATCTGTCTCGGCGACGATGATGCCCATCACGGCCTCGGGCAATCCGAGGTCGGCGAGCAATGCCATATCGCCCTCCGGCCACGGCTCGATGTCGTCGAGTTCATCGGCGTCGAAATCCGGCACCTCGACGTTGAGTCGGTCGAGAACATCCGCGGCGATGTCGTACTCACCTGCAAGGCTGGCGTCGGAAAGCAGGAGACGAGTGCCCGACGGCGCTGGCCGCAGCACCACGAAGAACTCGTCGTCGACATCGAGGAGGCCGAACACCGCACCAGAACTGCGCATCTCACGCAGCTCCGTCTCGGCTGCGGACAACGACGCCAACGCCTTCGTAGGTAGCGGCGTCACCGTCCACTTGCCGTCTTCACGGACAACTGCGACACCGAAGCCCTCGAGATCGTCGAAATCGTCGAGGTCGGGGCCGTCGAAATTCTTCGCCTTGGCGGAGTTGTTGCTCCCGCGCTGTGCTGCCATGCGCGCAACGGTAGTCGCCGTACGGCCCCAAAATGAAGTCCACTGCCTTCACCAACCGAAACACCTGTGCGCGGATGCTCACGGCAGTGTGCAAACCTGATCTCGTGACTACTGCTCCGGTTTGTGTACTCGGGCTCGGGCTGATCGGCGGATCGGTACTCCGAGCAGCTGTACGTGCTGGTAGAACGGCATGGGGGTACAACCGCTCGGCCGATGCCATCGCAGGATCCGCCGAGGCCGGGTTCGACACCGGTACCGATTTGGCCGCTGCACTGATCCGCGCCGCCGATACCGACGCGCTCATCGTCATCGCAGTGCCGATGCCCGCGGTCGATTCGATTCTCGACGCCATCGGTGAGTACGCCCCCGACAATCGGATCACCGACGTCGTCAGCGTCAAGGCAGAAGTGGCCGATGCGGTCGCCCGGCACGGTCTGTCGCCGCGGTACGTCGGGGGCCATCCGATGGCCGGCACGAACTTCTCCGGGTGGTCCGCCGCCGATCCTGACCTGTTCGTCGGCGCCGTCTGGGTGGTGGGCGCCGACGACGACGCCGACCCCGACGTGTGGCGTTCGGTGGCCTCACTCGCGCTCGATTGCGGATCGGTGGTGGTACCCGTCGAGAGCCGCGAACACGACAGAGCCGTGGCGCGCATCTCGCATCTACCGCACCTGCTGGCCGAAACGCTCGCGATCGTGGGCGCGTCGGGCAGCCCGCTCGCGCTGGGTCTCGCCGCCGGCTCGTTCCGGGACGGAACGCGGGTCGCGTCCTCCTCGCCCGATCTGGTGCGCGCAATGTGTGAGGGCAACGCCGAGGCGCTCACCGAGGCGCTCGACGATGCGCTGCTGCTGCTGCGCAGAGCCCGCGAGGAACTGGCCGACGAAACGTCGACGCGGACGCTGGTGACGGAGGGCCACCGGGCGCGCACCCGATACGAGGAGCACGAGCGCTTCGACATCACCGATGTGACGCCGGGTGATCCCGGCTGGCTCGCGGACCTACGTGCCGCCGGAAGAAGAGGCGGGGTAATCCGTCAGATTCGCGTGGCGAGCCCCGGGTAGTCGAGCACGAACCCTTCGGAATCCACCGTCACCGAGGAGCTGGACACCGGGGAGAGCACGTGAATGCCGTCGGGTCCGCTGCTGTAGGTCAGCGAGGATTCTTGGATGCTCAGGTCCAGCAGGTTGACGTACACGACGGGGACCTGGGTGTCGATCGAGTCGGTGTGCAATCCCAAGCGCCGGATGGGCAGGGTGTTGAAGAACGGACTGAGCACCACATCGACATCGAGCGCGCCGTTGTAGGTGGCCCGTTGGTGGTTGGACGAGTTCTCGATCATCCAGTAGCCCTCTTCGTCGCGGCTCACCGAGGCTTGCTTCTCTCCTGCTGCCATCGACGTGCGCATCGAGAGCCGACGTGTGATGCCGTTCTCGTCGGTCACGAGGTCGTAGGACGCACTGAACGCCGGGTGCTCCGCACACGCCGCACCGATGATCCGACCGGCCGCTTTGATGCGGTTGCCGTTGAGCTGGACACGGACCGATTCCATTCGGGGGGCCTCGTGCGCGCGCCAGGTCAGCACCGCTGGCCACGCGCGTACGGCCTGCGTCGACGCTGTTGGGTCAGTCGCGGGTGCGTTTTCTACGCCCGATATTGGAGTGGTCACCTGACTACGGTAAGCGACAGACGGGTACTCAGATCAAGCGGTGGTGACTTTAGTCCCACTACTGTGGGGTCCCGTGACAGCAGGTGGCTTCGACTTCGCGCACTCCGAGCAGGCGGCCAAGAGTCGACAGGACAAGGCGACGGCCCTTGCGCGCTACATCTGGGACCGCGGGATAGACGGCGGCGAACTCCTCGGGCTGTCCGACGCCGCCCGCCGCAAACTGGCGCGCGCCGCTGACATCCACCCGCCCAGCACCATGGAGACCTGGACGATCACCGCCGAACTGCTCGACACTAAGAATGCGTGGGCTGCGGCGAACCCCGATCACCCGTCTGCCACGCCGCAGCACACCGACGAGAAGATCATGTGGGTGAAGCCGCCGATCAAGCCCTGGTGATGCGGCTCCGCCGCCCGTGCGTGCATAGTTACCTTCCGCGGTCACTACGCGCGCACGGGCGGAGGGTGTCCTCGGCAATCACCCCGTCGTCCATCACGAGCACTCGGTCGGCGATCGCGATGGTGGAGAGTCGGTGCGCGATGATCACCGCGGTCCGGCCCTCCAGAATCGTCTCCAAGGCTTGCTGGACCAGTCGTTCGCCGGGGATGTCCAGGCTCGAGGTCGCCTCGTCCAGCACGATCACCGCGGGCGCGGCGAGGAACACCCGCGCGAACGCGACGAGCTGGCGTTGCCCCGAAGACAGCCGTCCACCGCGTTTGCGCACGTCGGTATCTATCCCGTCGGGCAGGGTCGCGATAAACTCCGTCATTCCGACGGCATCGGCTGCGGCCATGATCTCGGCGTCCGTCGCCGACGGCTTGCCGAGCCGAATGTTGTCGGCGATGGACCCGGAGAACAGAAACGCCTCCTGCGTGACCATGACGATGTGCTCGCGCATGTTCTCGTCACCGAGCTCGCGCAAGTCGACGTCGTCGAGCCGGACAGTCCCCTCCGTCGGGTCGTAGAACCGAGCGAGAAGCTTCGCCAGCGTCGACTTGCCCGCACCGGTTGCACCCACCATTGCCACCACCTGCCCCGCCGGGATGTGCAGCGAGAATTTCGGGAGTACGACGCGATCCTCGTCGTAGGCGAAACGCACGTTCTCGAAGTCGATGTCACCGCGGGCGCTGCGCAGCACGACCGGCTCGTCGGGCGCTCGGACCGACGGCTCCTCCTCGAGTACCCCGGAGATCTTCTCGAGCGCAGCGGCAGCCGACTGGTAGGCGTTGAACACCTGCGCGAGTTCATCCAGCGGGCCGTAGAACCGTCGCAGGTACAGCACGTACGCCGCGAGGACGCCGATCTCCATGTGGCCGTTGATGACCCGATAGCTACCGAACACCAGGATGATCGCAAGTGTGAGGTTGCCGATCCACCGAACGATGCCGGTGTAGCTCGCCATTCCGCGCAGGGCGGCGGTGGTCGCGTCGCGATACTCGGTGTCGTCGACCGCGAGGATGGCGTCGTTT
The DNA here is from genome assembly GCF_020889545.1 of Rhodococcus sp. I2R. Taxonomy (NCBI): domain Bacteria; kingdom Bacillati; phylum Actinomycetota; class Actinomycetes; order Mycobacteriales; family Nocardiaceae; genus Rhodococcus; species Rhodococcus sp. I2R. Next base: position 11,628 of record NZ_JAHUTG010000013.1, on the reverse strand, counting down.
CGCTTCTCACGCCGGAAGACCTGAACAGCGCGGATGCCGCCCATCGATTCGACGAAGTGCACCACCACCTTGGCGATCGCCACGCGGGTTCGGCGGTAGCCGGTACGTTGCCGACGTTGCGACCATCGCGTCACCAGCACCAGGGGCACGAATCCCGCGAGCACAACGAGCGCAAGTGGAGCATCGAGGTACACCAGGATCACGGCGATGGAGACGATCGACAGAATCGCCGTCAACGCGTCGTTCAACGCGCTCTCGAGAAGCGTCTGCAGCGATTCGACATCGCTGGTCAACCTCGAGATCAGGCGACCCGAGGTGTACTTCTCATGGAACGACAAGCTCAACCGCTGCGCGTGTTCGAAAACTCGCTTGCGCAGGTCGAACAGGATCGCCTGACTGAGGCGGCCCGAGACCATCAGGAACGTGTACGTCGTGATTGCGCCGAGCAGCCCGAAAGCGATGTAGCCGAACACTGCCCACGCCAGCGGCGACCAGTTTCCGTCGATTGCCGCGGTCACACCGTGGTCGACGGCGTAGGCAATGAACAGCGGCCCGGCGACGTACGCGATGTTATCGACGAGGATGATCGCCAACGCGAGCAACGCCTGCTTTCGATGCGGGCGAACCAGTGAGGCAAGAAGTCGACGCGAGCGGCCGGCGAGCACGAGATTGCCGATTCGGTCGACGTTCGACTCCTCGTTCCCGGTTCCGCGCCAGTCGGTTTCGGTACTCTGCTCAGTCATCGATCGACCCCATCACGTAGCGGTACTTCGACGAGGTCGCCAGCAGGCGTTCGTGCGGGCCCTGTTCCACGATCGTTCCGTTCTCGAGATGAAGCACTCTGTCTGCCAGTGCCGCGGTGGACGGCCGATGCGCGACCAACAGAGTTGTCGAGTGCGTCAGAACTCGCCGCAGATTGTCGTGAACGACGGCCTCGGTGTGCACATCGAGCGCCGAGAGCGGGTCGTCGAGCACCAGGATGCGCGGCTTGCCCAGCACGGCACGCGCGAGAGCGAGTCGCTGACGCTGCCCACCGGACAAGCTCATGCCCTGCTCACCGATCCGTGTGCTCAGTCCCCATGGCAGACGTTCGACGAACTCGCGGGCACAGGCGATATCGAGCGCTTGATCGATATCGGCGTCGGACGCACCCGGACGACCGAGCGCGATGTTCTCGCGGACACTTGCCGAGAACAGCACCGGATCCTCGAACGCCACCGACACCGTCGACCGCAGATCCGACAGAGCCACCGTTGCGATGTCGATTCCGTCGATCGTGATCGAACCGGATGTGACGTCGTAGAGCCTCGGCACCAGATTGGTCACCGCGGTCTTTCCACTACCGGTCACCCCGACCAGCGCGACGATCTCGCCTGGATCGACGCGGAAGTCGACGCCCCTCAGCAGTGGCGAGGCGTCGGGAAACGCGAATCCGACGTCGTGGAACTCGAGCACACCCCGCGGGTTTCGCGGGACCGGCACCGGCCGAACGGGATCGGTGATCGTTTCCGGGGTGTCCATGATCTCCCAGTAGCGATCGGCCGCCGTCCGCGCATTGTTCAGCTCCGCCAGTAGGAAGCCGAAAGATTCGATGGGCCAGAGCAGGAACGCGACGATGGCCATTGCCGCGACGAGCATGCCGACCGTCATGGTGCCCTCGACGATGGCGTACGCGCCGTAGGCCAGCATGGCGCCGATCCCGACGGGCGGTATCCCGACGATGAGCGTCCACAGGATCGCCAGGTAGCGGACCTTCTTCATTTCCGTCCCGCGCAGGGTCGCGGCTTCGCGGATGAATCTGTGGCCCAGATGTGCGCTACGCCCGAACGCCTTCAGCACACGTATGCCCTGGACCGATTCCTCGACGGTGGTGGTGACATCGCCGGCCTGATCCTGCGCGTCACGGGCCACGACGCGGTAGAGCGCTTCGAAGCGGGCGCAGACGATCACCAGCGGCACGGCCGTCACCGCCAGGATCGTGCCGAGCTGCCACGACTGAACGAACAGCACGCCGAGTCCGACCACCAATGTGACGGCGTTGACGAGAAGGAACGGGCCGATGAAGGCGACAAATCTCCGCAACGACGAGAGATCTGCGATGGCGCGGGAGAGCAGCTGACCGGATTCCCAGCCCTCGTGCGCCGAGACCGAAAGCCGTTGCAGCTGGTCGAAGACTGCGGCGCGGGCCGAGATCTCGAACTGGCTCGACGGCCCTGCCACGAGGTGGCGGCGAGCCCAGATTCCGAGCGCATCGACGGCGCCCAGGAACAACACCAGTGCGGCGGGCCACCACACGCCGGCGAAGTTGCTCGCGGCGATGGGGCCGTCGATCACCTGCTGCATCACCAGCGGGATGGCCAGACCGGTGAGCGTGGCGATCAAGGCGAGAACGATCGACGCGGTGAACTGCCACCGGTAGGGCGCGATGAAGGGGAGGAATCGGGCCAACGAACTCGGCGGGGTGGTCTGCGGGTTCGGCTCCTCGCGAGTGGTCTTGCGAAATTCGAGCACACCCGTCGACACGAGATTCTCCTTCACTGCTGGCGAGTGAATGGTTTCACTCCTCAGCTCTTGCGCCAACCGATTTTCTCTCTGACGAATTCCATGATGAAACCTCGAGCATTGTTCAGGTCAAGCGTGTCGATCGGCTCGGTGAGCGAACCTGTCGGAGTTCTCGAGTAACGTTCTGCCCGAGAGTGAAGAGTTCTTGGAAAGAAGGGTGTCCGTGGGTTCGCGATCGATGGTCGGGCTGTTCGCCGGAATCGGCGGGCTCGAGTTGGGGCTCGCGGAGCAGGGTTGGTCGACGGAACTGCTGTGCGAGATCGACCCGGGTGCCGGTGCGGTGCTCGGTGCCCGCTTCCCTGATGTGCCGTTGCACACCGATGTCACGAAGCTGCGCGCCTTGCCGTCGGGAACCGAGCTCGTCGCGGCCGGTTTTCCGTGCCAAGACCTCTCGCAGGCCGGGCGAACTGCAGGCATCACCGGTACCAGGTCGGGCTTGGTAGACGAGGTGTTCCGTCTGGTCAAACGCCGCAACGGACCGCGTTGGCTGCTGATCGAAAATGTGCCGTTCATGCTGCAGCTCGGTCGCGGCGCGGCCATGCGGCACATCACCGACGCGCTGTCCGATCTCGGCTACATGTGGGCCTACCGCGTCGTCGATGCTCGGTCTTTCGGGCTGCCGCAGCGCCGTCAACGGGTCATCATGTTGGCTTCCCGGACCGAGGATCCACGGGAGGTGCTGTTCTCTCAGGATGAGGGCCCGGTGCCCGACGGCGACCCGTCCGAGCAGCCGTGTGGCTTCTACTGGACCGAGGGCACTCGCGGACTCGGCTGGGCCGTCAATGCAGTACCGACACTCAAGGGCGGGTCGTCGATCGGCATTGCCAGTCCCCCGGCTGTGCGGTTGCCCTCCGGTGAGATCGTCACCCCGGGCATTGTCGGCGCGGAGCGGCTGCAGGGTTTCGATCCGGATTGGACGGCGCCCGCGCTGGCGCTGCCCGGCGTCCGGGCCGGACATCGGTGGAAACTCGTCGGCAATGCCGTGAGCGTGCGGATGGCGTCCTGGGTGGCCTCGCAGATCGAGCGCCCACAGCACTACGACGCACACGAGGACGAGGAGATTCTGCCGGGGCAAGCGTGGCCGACCGCCGCGTGGGGCGCGCGCGGCTCGGTGTTTCGGGTCCAACGCTCGACGTGGCCGGTGCACGAGCCGTACGAGAACCTGAGCGATTTCCTCGACGACTCGCGGTTGCTGTCCGCGCGCGCGACCGCCGGCTTCCTCAAGCGGGCCCGGACGGGCAACCTGCGTTTCGTGCCGGGATTCCTCGACGACATCGAGACGCATCTGGACCGCATGGGCGGGCACCCCAGCAGGAGTTCTGGAACAGCACCGGCCGCATGACCGAGCATCTGTTTCCCGACCCGCCTGCGCTCGCGCGTCCGCTGGCGCTGGCCGGCGACAAACCTGCGCCCGACGCCGATCGCAGCGACAAGAAGAATTATGCGCAGCGACTGTCGAATCATCTGGCGCAAACTGTCGCCGACGCGCTGCGGCCGCACTACCCGAACATCACTCCCGACGCGACGGGCGCCGGGCAGGAAGCGCAGGTCGACGTCGCGAAGGGGCGCAAACGTCTCGATGTCAAAGCGCTCGACCCAACGCTGGGTCTGATTCTGTGCGTGTCGATCAAGACCTACAGTTTCCGGGATTTCAGTCCTCGGTCCGGCAAGTTCGGTCGCTGGACCAAGAACATCGTCCGCAATGATCATGAGCTGCGCGGTGAAGCGATGGTGCTGCACCAGCGTCAGCCGTACAGCGTGCTGGTGGCTGTCCTGTTCACCCCGTTCGCCACCTGCGAGGACGGGGATGCCGCAAAGGCGAGCGATATCGGTAAGTCGTCGTTCGCACATCACGTCACGACTCTGTCGAAACGGTCCGGACGCGGTAAGCGGGCGGTGCTCGGCGGGAGCGGCAGGATGTGGGTGGACCTCGGCGCCGAGGACACCCGCTACGACCTGTTCGAGAAAGTGTTCATCGGGTTGTACGACACCGATGGTGTGGTGCGCTTCTTCGACGTCGACGAGTCGCCTCCCCGCAACGGCCGTCCGTCGGTTTCGCAGACGTTGTCGTTCGAGGAGTTCGTTGCCGTTGTCCACGGTGAGGTCACCCGTCGCAACAAGTTCGCTCCCACCTGGTCCGAGCCCGAGGACAGCGAGGACGGGTAGCTTCGCTGTTATGTCCAGGCCGCTTACTGATGCTGCCACCAGCGCGCGGCTGAGCAAGCAGCGCAGGCGCGATACCAAGCCGGAGGTGGCGCTGCGACGTGAGCTGCACCGCCGCGGCCTGCGATATTTCGTCGATCGGGCCCCGCTGAAGGGCATGCGGCGGCGGGCGGACGTGGTGTTCCCGCGGCGCAAGGTCGCCGTCTACGTCGACGGGTGTTTCTGGCACAGCTGCCCGATTCACGCTACGCAGCCGCGCAACAACGCACAGTGGTGGGCGGACAAGCTGTCGGCCAACGTGGCACGAGACCGCAACACCGACGAACGCCTCGAAGCCGAGGGCTGGACGGTGGTGCGTGTGTGGGAACACGAGCCCGCCGCCGATGCAGCAGAAAAAGTTGCGCAGGCGCTGGGTTGAAGCGAACGACACATCCGAATCAGTCAGTGCGGTTCGGATCCGAGAACCACTGGTCACCGAGTAGTTTGCTGGGTATGTCGGGAAAAGATCGAACAGTGGGCTTTCTGAAGACGAACTGGGTACCGATTCTGCTGGTGCTCCTCGCGGCGGTGTTCATCGCGCAGAACAGGTACAGCACGACGATCGAGATGTTCTGGTTGACGGTCACATCACCACTGTGGCTGATTCTGCTGGTGCTGTTCGCGGTCGGTTTTGCGGCCGGGCGGCTCAGTGGCCGAAGGAAAGCAGCAAAGAAATAGACTCGGCCACATGTCGTTCTCTGCCGCTGCTCTCGAAGGCACCAAGACCGAGCAGTACACGCAGCTGACCCAGCAGGCGAGCGCGCTCGTCGCCGGTGAGTCGGATCGAATCGCCAACGCCGCGAACATCTCCGCCCTGGTCTACCACGCTCTTGCCGAGGTCAACTGGGTTGGTTTCTACTTTTTCGACGGCACCGAGTTGGTGGTCGGACCGTTCCAGGGTCGGCCGGCGTGTGTGCGTATCGCGTTGGACAAGGGTGTGTGCGGCGCCGCTGCGAAAACAGGTGAAACGCAGCGAGTGCCCGATGTGCACACTTTTGCCGGGCACATCGCGTGCGACGCGGCCACCCGCTCGGAGCTGGTGGTTCCGCTCTACGACGGGCAAAGATTGATCGGGGTGTTCGACCTCGACAGCCCCGCCGTCGATCGGTTCGACGCGGACGATCAGTCCGGGCTCGAAGCTGTAGCCCGCGTCTTCGTGGATTCGGTTCGCGCGTAGCGCGGGGTCAGTGCGCGTCTGAGGCGGCCTCGAAGAACCAGGCGATCACCAGCGCACCCGGATCGACGACGCCTTTTGCCGCGTCGCCGACGTAGGACGCGCGTCCTCTATTGGCGGTGAGATGCTCGGTCGAGCGGACACCCTCGTGCGCGGCGGCCGCGGCGGCCCGCAGACCCTCGCCGAGATCGGTTGCACCTTCGAGTGCCTCAACGGCCGGGGCGATGGCGTCGACCATGGTCTTGTCGCCGGTGCGCGCCCCGCCGAGTTCGGTGATCTTGTCCAGGCCGCCGCGGGCAGCAGCGGTGATGTTCGCGAGGTCGACCGTGGTGAGCGAGTTGTAGAACTGCCGGAACCATATCCCGAACAGAGCTCCCGAGGTGCCGCCTGCGTTCCCCAAGTACGAATCGGACACGGCTTCGAAGATTGTCCGCGCAGAGTAGCTGTCACGGATCGCGGCCAAGTCGACCTGCCCCAGCGCGGCAACCATATTGGTACCGAAGTCACCGTCACCGGCACGCCGGTCCAGATCGGTCAGCGATGGCTCTTCTGCCAGCACCCGCTCGACCCAGCTCGCCATCCATGCGGAGATGAACTCGTCTCGGACACTGTCGGTTTCGGTCGGGGAGAAACTGGGGCCGAAGCCGCCCCGTTCCGGGAGGATCGAATCATTGCCGGCACTGACATTCGGCCATGCCGGCGCGTCGGTCGGGGCGTCGGTCGGGGCGTCGAAAAGTTCGAGGATCTCGTCGTCCACGCGAACGAGCGTGATCGACGCACCGCCCATGTTCAGCGCTGTGACGAGACTACCCACCAGCGGCCTGGCGATCAGAATTCCTTTGTCGGACAGAAACTCTGCCAGTTCGCCGTAGAGAAGCTGCAGCTCCATCGGGTGCGTGGCACCGAGTCCGTTGACGAAAGCAATGACGGATTCGCCCCGTTTCAGTCCGAGCGAATCGATCACCGGCTGAGTCAGCGCTGCGACGAGGTCCTGCGCAGGCATCGCCGGCACCCGCTCGGTTCCGCGCTCCCCGTGAATACCGATGCCGAGTTCGATCTCACCCTCTGGGAGGTCGAACGACGGCTCGCTCGCACCGGGCAGCGTGCACGGACTGACTGCCACAGCCATACTCCGCGAATTCTCCGCCACTCTTCGACCCACCGAGGCAACCGCACCGAGCGTGTCACCGCGTTCGGCTGCAGCACCACAGATCTTTTCGACGATGACGGTCGCTGCTGTTCCGCGCCGACCGGGTCCGTCGCCATCGGCTCGCTCGGATGCGACATCGTCGTCTACGAGGACATGATCGGATTCGATGCCGTACTCGTGCAACAGCTCTCGCGCGATGGAGAAGTTCATGACATCGCCGGTGTAGTTCTTGACGATGTGCAACACACCGCCGCCGACGCTGACGGCCCTGGAAGCCTCGTGCACCTGTAGCGCGTTCGGCGAGGTGAACACCAGTCCCGGGCAGACACCGGTGAGCATTCCTGCACCGATGAATCCGGCATGCATCGGCTCGTGACCCGACCCGCCGCCCGAGAGCAGAGCCACTCGCCCCGACTTCAGTGGCTCCTTTCGCGTCAGGAAACCGGGATCGGCGTGCCAGGCGATGTCCGCGGTGGATGCGACGAGACCGCGGAGTGCGTCCGCGACGAATGTGGTGGCGGAGTTGACGAACATCTCTCCACCCTAACCAGAGTGCGCTCGATTCAGGCGAGTGGAACTGAAGTCGCGGCCGCTACTTGCTCGCGAGTGACGCCGGGTGCGAGTTCGACCAGCGCCAGAGTTCCGTCGCCCACCACATCGATGACCGCCAGGTTCGTGATGATTCGGTTCACGACGCCTTGGCCGGTCAACGGCAGTGTGCAGGCGTCGAGGATTTTCGGATTGCCCTCGCGGTCGGTGTGTTCCATGACGACGATGACTCGGCGGGCGCCGTGCACGAGATCCATTGCGCCGCCCATGCCCTTGACCATCTTGCCCGGCACCATCCAGTTGGCCAGATCGCCGGTGCGCGAGACCTGCATGCCGCCGAGCACAGCTGTGTCGATGTGTCCGCCGCGGATCATCCCGAACGAGAGCGAGGAATCGAAGTACGACGCCCCGGATTCAACGGTGACGGTTTCCTTGCCCGCGTTGATGAGGTTGGCGTCGATGGTCGCCTCTGTCGGGTACGGCCCGGTGCCGAGAATGCCGTTCTCGGAGTGGAGAACCACTCGCACCTCAGCTGTCAGGTATCCGGGAATCATTGTGGGCAAGCCGATTCCGAGGTTGACGTACTCGCCGTCGATCATCTCGGCGGCGGCCCGCTCGGCCATGTTCTCGCGGGTCCACCCTGCTACTGCCGTGCTCATGCTCGTCCTCCTGCATTGACGGTGCGCTTTTCGATTCGCGTGTTCTGCGGTCCGGTGCACACGATCCGCTGCACGAAAACCCCTGGCAAATGCACTGCTCCCGGATCGATCTCACCGGGTTCGACGAGCCGCTCCACCTGCGCGAGAGTCACTTTCCCTGCCATCGCTGCCAACGGATTGAAGTTCATTGCGGTCTTGTCGAACACCAGGTTGCCTTCGGTATCGCCGAGCTCGGCGTGCACCAGCGCGAAGTCCGCATTGATCGCCTCCTCCAACACGTACCGCCGAGCTCCGAAGACCCGGGTTTCTTTCGGCGGCGACGCGATGGCAACGGTTCCGTCTGGGTTGTAGCGCCAAGGCATACCACCGTCGGCGATGGGGCTGCCGACACCCGCGGGCGTGAAGAACGCCGGGATGCCGGTACCTCCGGCGCGCAGACGCTCGGCGAGAGTGCCCTGCGGGGTCAGTTCGACCTCGAGTTCACCTGCCAGGTACCGCCGGGCGAATTCCTTGTTCTCCCCCACGTACGAGGCCGTGACCCGTCGAATGCGACCGATCGAGAGCAGAATCCCAAGTCCGTGGTCGTCGACGCCGCAGTTGTTGGAAAACACCTCCAGATCGGTGGCCTCCGTGTCCGCGATGGCCTCGATCAAGGCGTCGGGAATCCCGCAGAGGCCGAAACCGCCGACTGCGATCGTGGCACCGTCGCCGATGTCGGCGACGGCCGACGCCGTCGAATCGAACACTTTCCCTGGCACGATGTTCTCCTCACGTGTTCATTCAGCAGACGCTATGCACTGTGGGCACCAGTAGACGTTGAGGTGCCGCGATCCGATAGGTCGGTGCGTAAAACCGCCTGATTTTGCTCGGCCTGCGAACACCAGCGGTGCAAATGTTCACTGAGCGAACGCGTGGGTACCGTTGCGTCATGACTCCGAACGTCGTCGCCCGCGCGACCGCCCTCCTGCGGGCCGTCGGTGCGGCGGAACCGTCGGGCGCGTCGACAACCGAGCTGGCTCGGGCCGCGGATCTGGCCCGGCCGACCGCCCACCGCCTGCTCACCTCCCTCGCGGACGAGGGCTTCCTGGACCGGGATTCGGCAACCGGGGCCTGGACCCTGGGGCCGGAGATGTATCTGCTCGGCTCCGCTGCCGCCAGCCGCTACGACATCACCAGGCATGCGAGAAGGACCGTGCACGCGCTGGCCGCGGCAAGTGGCGAGAGCGCATTCCTCTCGACTCGTCGGGGCGACGAGACCGTCTGCCTGGTGCGTGAGGACGGCAGCTTCCCGCTGCGCTCACACGTGCTGTATGAGGGCATCCGCCTACCGCTCGGGGTCGCCTCTGCCGGGTTGGCAATTCTCGCTCACCTACCGGACCGCGAGATCGACGACTATCTTTCCCGGACGGACCTACGACCCGACTGGGGCACTGCGCATGCACCCGACGCCGTGCGTGAGCGCATCGCGGCGACTCGCCAGACCGGGTACGCCGTTAACCCGGCACTGCTCGTGGAAGGCAGCTGGGGAATCGGCGCGGCGGTGTTCGATCGAACCGGCGCGCCTGCCTGGGCGCTCAGCCTCACCGGCGTCGAAACCCGCTTCCGTTCGGACCGTCACCTCGAACTCGGGACGCTCCTGCTCGAGCACGCACACGCACTGACCCGCATATTGCAGCCGCGCTGAATGATTGGGAGATCTCACCACCGCGGCGCGACTGTCGAAGAAAAATGCACAATTGTCGCGCCCTCTCGCCCGCCCTATGGTGAATGAGCCAATCGTCGACGCCCGTGAAGGAATCATCTATGCCGCGCATTCTCGAGTCCTTCCGCCGGTCCACCTCGGCGGGAGTTCTCGCGCTCGCGACTGTCGGCTCGGCATTGACGTTCACCGCTCCCGCGTCGGCTCAGCCCGCGCTCGACTGCCCAGACGTTCAGCTCGTGTTCGCACGCGGCTCCGGTGAGCTACCCGGACTCGGAATCGTCGGGGACCCGTTCTCCACCGCACTCACCGCTGCACTGCCAGGCCAGTCGGTCGAGACCTATGCGGTGCAATACGGCGCCGATTGGAATCAGAGGACCGCGCCGGACGGCGCTGCGGATATCACGCGGACGGTCACCGACATCGCCGCGCGATGCTCGGACACGACCTTCGTCCTCGGTGGGTACTCACAGGGCGCGTCGGCGACGGCCATCGCGCTCGACGTGCCGACGAACTTCGGCGTTGCCGATACCATCCCGGAAGAGTTGGCGCCGCGCGTGGCAGCCGTGGTCACCTTCGGCGACCCGCTCGGGCTACGCGAGGAGACCATCGAGGGTCAGAGCATCCTGTACGGCGATCGCGCTGTCACGTTCTGCAATATGGGCGACCCGGTCTGCGACGCCGGAGTGAACGTGCTGGCACACCTCGCCTACCCGTTCAACAACACCGTTCCCGACGCCGCCACCTTCGCGGCGGCGAAGGTGAGGGCCGTTACCGATTGATTCTCAGCTGCGCTGACGGTCGTTCTGTCAGGCCGGCCGGGCGGACCGGTGCTGTTTGGCAAGTTCGACGTAGACCGCGGCGTTGAGCCCGTTGCGGTTCACTTCGTCCTCGCTCAGTTCACGACGGATCTTCGCGGGCACACCAGCCACCAGCGAACGCGGCGGAACCTGCATACCCTCTGTGACAAGCGCGCCGGCCGCGACGAGACACCCTTCTCCGACAACGGCCCCATTCATCACGACCGCGCCCATCCCGACGAGGCTGCCCGCGCCGATGGTGCATCCGTGCAGCACAGCATTGTGCCCGACACTGACGTCAGCGCCGACCGTGAGGGGAAAGCCCGGATCGACGTGCGCGACAACGCCGTCCTGCAGGTTGCTTCCCGCGCCGACCGTGATGTCCTCGAACTCCGCGCGCAGCACTGCGCCATACCAGATGCTGGCCGAAGCAGCGATGTTCACGCGGCCCACCAGCGTCGCCGTCGGGGCGATCCATGCCTCCGAATCGACCGACGGACTACCCCCCTCGAGTGCCCAGAACTGTCCAGTAGTGGTCTCATCGTTCGACGTTCCATCGTTCGACACTGTCGTCCTCCTCGGTGCTGCGGGTTGAATCACGACACTACGGGAGGCCACATTCAGGGTCGCTCGCACGTCGTCATCGTCGAATTCCAAATCCGCGCAGCGCAACTGGTATTGCTTGACCGGGACAAGACTTGGAGCTAGTATCGAACATACGTGCCCCTCCTTACCTTTGTGTGGGTAGCTTGACCTCGATTCCGCCGAGGTTGAGATAGATCATTGCTTTCAGCGATGCGGCAGAATGGTGGCCGTAGCCTCGGGCGTTGATC